>NZ_JANKBZ010000050.1 GCF_024623785.1 Archangium lipolyticum | reverse complement strand
CTACCAGGCCATTCCCATGATGCCCGAAGACACGCTTCTGCCCTTGATGGCTCGATTCGTTGAATTGCTGGCCGAACAACCCGTTTTCCGGGAAGTTTTCGGTCCAATATGAGGGGATGGCTCAGGTACCAGGGAGCAACCTACGGCCATGCAGTCAACCTGCCGGCCAGGGCTGCAATGGCCGCAGCAACCCGGCCCGGTCCAGCAACTCGTGGACGCGAGCGGCCAGCGTGACGTGCTCCGGGTTGGAGGCGGTGAACCGCTCGGGAGTGAGGATGACGAGGGTGCCCTTGTCCTCCACAGGCTCGATGCGCACGGGGGCAGGCAGCGGGGGCACTGTGCCTCGCAGCCGCGAGAAGTACATCACCCACCCCACGAAGGTGCCTGGGTGTGGGAATCCCTTCACCGCCATCTGACGGTGCGCGTTGGACGTAGCGGTCCCCCATTCCGGCTCCCAGGCCAGGGCCATGGCACGCAACACCTCGGTCATCACGGAAGCAGTCAGGATCCGCTCCCCGACAGGACCTTCATCGAAGGGCTCGAGCAAGCAGTTGGATGGAAGTAGGGTTTCAGCTGAACCACACGCCGCTCCAGCGGAGGAGGTTTCCTCCTGGCTGTCGCCCGTCCACAGCCGGAACCTGAAGCCATCACCGCGCTGGTGCTCCTCTTGTGCGAACAGCTCCTGGAATCTCGCGGCGTTCGGCGTGAACTGGCGTTTGCGTGCCTCCTCGAAGGAGTCATCCGGCTGATACCAGTGTTTCCACGCCGGATCGCATTGATACAGGAGGTGGAAGAAATGCTCTGCGCGTCGTGCGCAAACCTCGACCGATTCGGACCGGGCGAGCCAGTAGGAGCCCGCGTAATAGGTTTCTATCATTGAACGGCTACTCCTCGTAGAGCCGGAGAAATATGGATGACCTCAATCGGGAGACCTTCTTTCTCGAAGAGCAGTCTGAGTGCACCCGCGAGTTTCTCTTCAGCGACGATCCACCGGATGGGTGTTCCATTGGCGGCTTTGAACTGGCGCATCGCCTGATCAAGCAGCTGGTCGCGCCCTTGGAAGTTCCCGAAAAATTCCAGCTTCTTATTGATCCACTGCGTGTAGCCGGGGCCCTTGGCCTCGAGGAGAACCCCCTGGTCGAAGCCATCGAAATCCACTTCCTTGTCACCCAATTTGACGCGATAGGCGTAGCCCTTGGGTGCCCCCGTCACCTGGGCTTGATAGTTCCGGGCGCTCTCGGACATGTACTCGTCCGTCTGGACCCATTGACCCGGGCCACCGGAGCGGGGCGGCTGAACCTGCGCGCCAGCATTGCTGCCTCCGTTACCCCGCGCTGCCATGGCCAAGGCGTTGGGGGCCAGCGCGAAGGTGACGCCCTCGGCGCTGAGGGCGACAGACTCCACCTGAGCCAGAGCCGGAGACGTGAAGCGGATGCCCAGCTGCGTCTCGGCCACCACCGCCGCCTGCCCGGCTCCTGGCAACTTCGGCAGCGTCGCCGCCATCCCCGAAGCCGTGTTCCCCATCGCCACCATCGCCAGCATGACGAACGCTCGGGCCGCCTTCTCCCCCATCACATTCCCGAACTTCTCTCCGGATGCGGAGATGGCATCGAAAGTGGTGGCTTGATCCACTTCCTTCATCAGCACCAGCCACCCGTCGATCAGCCGCCACACCGTGTCCCAGCCCAGGTAGGCGATGGCCCCCAGCGTCATCAGCGCGGCGATGCCCTTGCTCACCGGCTCGGGCAGCGCGAGCAAGATGGCGTACATGGTCAGGCCGCCCACAACTGTGGCCACCACTCCCTGGGGACTCACCAGACTGGCCAGTTCCTCCTTCATGGCCCCCAGTACCTTGCTGTGAGCAATCGCCATGGCCAGCGCGTACCTGGCATCCCCATCCAAGAAGGGCCTGTCCACCAGCAGGCGCAGGCAATCTCCGCCACCCCACGTGTGCTCACACCACAGCAGGTAGCGGCGCTCGATCTCCTCGTCCTCGGGCAACAGGCGCAGGTTCCTGGTGCTCCCCGGCTCCGAGGCCATGAGGCGCTGGCGCCCGCCCTCGTACCGGTACCAGCCGCTTCGCTCGGGAAGTCCGAATACCTGCCGGGCGTGCTCCAGGGGCCACTCGACTGAAGGCACAGCGGGGGTATATTGCGCGACGGCCTTCTTGAACTCCTTTTCGCTCACCGCCACCGGCCCCACATCGCGGCGCGGAGTGTGGACAATGGGCTCGCCCTGGCCAGTGTCCAAGCGGACGACGACCCTCGTTGAGGCGCTGCACCCGGAGAGCAACACGAACAGCAGCACCGCCCCCGAGCGCGGCATATGGAGCCTCCTGACCAGGGCTCCCGCGCGCCGGGAGCACAACAGGAGATTACAGGGGAGCCATGATATGCCTGTCAATCACGGGAGCTCGCGGACCCCTGTGCCTCGTGCGGCTGCTCATCGTCCTCCACCCTGACTGCTCCATCGTGCGACATACGTGCAACATGGATGGAGCCAGCTTCGAACCATCTGTCACTACCGAGTAAGACAGTGGAAGCGGCGGGAATCGAACCCGCCGCCTGGAACTCCCAGAGCGGGCTTGGAGAAGTTTCGTGGGAGCCTGGCGGTAATGAGGAAGAAGCCTGGGGGCGGGTCCTGCTTGTCCCCCGCCGGGTGCTCGGTCCGAGGCTTCTGGGTGGCGGGACGGAGAGGAGAGCGGGACTGGGCATACGCGAGCGGCTTCTCCAGCATCCGCCAAGCGGGCTCCTCCGGAAGGTGGCGCAAGAGGAATTCACCGGGTGGCATGAAGAGACAGGGCGTACACCTCGGGCGGCTCCCGTCTGCGGAAGGGCCGGGTTCGTTCCCCCTTGGGGAGTAGGTGGCCTCTCACCAACCCCGTGACTCCTGGAGCGAAGGGGTCATCTGGTGCAGGGAGAGTTCTCGGGGCTCGTGTACACCGGGAAGCCCCGGGAATGTGTCCATGCGCCCAGGCCTGAAACACCAGGTTCTCGCCTTGCTCCTGACCGGATGCGCCACCGGCGGCATTGGGTCCGCCCACCTGCATCAGGCCGCCAGGCTTCCCTCTCCTGCGCCGGCTCCCGTCCCCCAATTCCCCCATCCCGGATACACCCCGCCAGGCGCTGGCGCATCGGCGCCTGGACAGCCTTGGCGACCACCGGACGCACCGGTGGAGCGTTCACCGAACCGGCGGATTCTTCCTTCAACGCCAGGGCCGGGTCTCTGGGCTGCGGATGAAGTGGAAGCGGTCAAGCGGCCAAAATACGACGAGATGCCCGCCATGATCGCGGGTGTCCGACTTCCTTCACCGAAGGATGAGAGCACAGAGGCCACGCGCCGTTGCGCTGAAACCATGAACAACGCTCTTTGGGGAGCGCGACTTCACGAAGCCATGGCCCGACTTCATCCGGACGTTCGAGCATGTGTCGCTGCCCGCTTGTTCGAGTATTGCGCCATCCGTCGAGCATTCAATCTACACAAAAAAATCATGGAGGCGGGGGCCGAATCTTCCCGCGCTTTGGAACGACGCGAGGCGGCTGTAGGCGTTGCCGTCTTGTTTGCTCGGCGCACCTGCAACGAGCAGACATATCCACGCGAGGCGGCGGATATGTACAACAAAGCAGCCGATGAGTGGGCCAAACAGAACCGTATGGTGAAGGAAGAACCATGAATGAACCCCCTGATCCTCGATCACCGATGACTCCCGAGGAAGAGGAGGCTTTCGCCAGATGGGACGACTGCGTAGGATGCAAGGTCGCTCTCTACTGTACGAAAGCGTGGGCGGAACGCCGAGACTTCAACGACCTTTCCGCTGAACTCATGAACCTCGGCTCCCCAGCGCCAGATTCCGGGCACGAGTTCTGGCGAATCAAGTGGTCGTCAGGTGATGATGCACGGGAAGATGAACTGTTCGCGTGGGCGCAGCGCAAAGCACTTGAGTTGAAGCCAAGCGTCGCGGGTTTGGACTGGGTGACCCTGGCAACACAGCTCTATGAAGGAGACGTGGCGGAGGAAGCTCGTCGCTTGTTTCCGGATCCGGACTTGCCCGATGAGCCACACGTGGGCCCCGGGTTGGTGTTCTTCCACCTGCTGGGGTTGATTTCGTAGCCTCAAGCCCGAGCAGCACCGCGCCTCCTTGTTAGGAGTGGGGTCGACTCGAGGCGGCGGGCAACCTCTATTGGAATCGGCGGGATTCGAACCCGCCGCCCCCGAGCCGTGACCAGGCGCGGTTGAGTTGAGGATGGACTCGCGATGGGGTGGGGCTGGTGGGGGAGGCCTTATGCCAATGCCGCCCCAATTCCCTGTCCCAGGCAGCCAACTGTACGGCCACTGTCGGGGCAGGATCATGAGGCGGCCCCCAGGCCCCTGATACACGAAGGCCCCCGCGCCCGACTCGGGACGCGAGGGCCTCATAGCCACGGTGGGGACTCAGCTCTTGTACTTCACCGAGCAGCCGTACGGCTCGCTGCTGGAGGTCGGCACCGGCTTGCCGGAGAGGAGCGCATCCACCGCCGTCTTCACGTAGTTGGTGGTGCCCTCCTTCTTGTTGCCGCGCGGGTCGTCGTCGATGGCGCCCGCGTAGCGCACCACGCCCTGCTCATCGATGACGTACATGTGCGGCGTCGTCTTGGCGCCGTAGGACTTGCCCACCGTGCCGCTCGCATCCTGCAGCACGGGGTAGGTGAAGCCCTTCTCCTTCTTCCAGGCCGCGACCTTGTCCGGCGTGTGGCTCGCCGTGGAGTCCACCGCCAGCCACACCACCTTCTTGGCGTCGAAGCCCGCCAGCGTCTTCTGCATGGTGTTCGCCGTGTAGTGGCGCTGCACGAAGGGGCAGTCCGAGTTCGTCCACTCCAGGACCACGATCTTCCCCTTGTACTGCGCGAGCGAGTGCTCCTTGCCGGACTCGTCCTTGAGGGTGAAGGCCGGGGCGGGCTTGCCCACCTGGGCGGTCTCGGCGGCGAACGCCACCACGGGCATCATCACGGCGAGGGCGACTGCACTGATGAACGTCTTCATCCGGTCAGCTCTCCTGGGTGAGGGTACAGCGGAAGTAATCTCGCTACGTCGCGTCCGCTACGCGCTCCGCCGCGCGGCGCACGGCCTCGATGACGGTGTCGGGGGTGAGCAGCTCGGGCAGCACCTCGGGCTTGTCGGGCGCCGCGGGGCTCACCACCAGGTACATGGGCACGCCGGCCCGGCCGAACTCGGCCAGCTTCGCGCTGATGCGCTCGTCCCGCCGCGTCCAGTCCGCCACGAAGAAGGCCACCTTGTGCTGCGCGAACGCGGTCCGCACGTCCTCGCGCGTCAGCACCGTGCGCTCGTTGAACTTGCACGTGAGGCACCAGTCCGCCGTGAAGTCGACGAACACGGGCTGGCCCGCCTTCAGCGCCGCCGTCACCGCCGCATCGTCCCACGGCTGCGCCTCGGCCACCGCCGACGCCTTGCGCAGGGCCGGACCCGTCTCCTCGAAGCGCAGGGAGAAGAGTCCTCCCACCGCCACCACGGCCACCACCGCCACCACGCCCGCCACCTTGCGCCCGCCCTCGGCTCCCTGCGCCAGCCCGTACATCCACGCGCCCAGACCCACCACCGCGAGGAAGGCCAGCAGCCGCGCCATGCCGTCCACGCCCGTGAGGCCGCCCATCACCCACACCAGCCACACCGTGGTGCCCAGCAGCGCGAAGCCCAGCAGCTGCTTGCCGCGCTCCATCCACGCGCCCGGCTTGGGCAGCAGCTTCGTCAGCCCGGGCACCAGCACCAGCAGGCAGAAGGGCAGCGCCAGGCCGAGGCCCAGCATGAAGAAGGTGGCCAGCACCGTGATCGGGCCCGCCGCGAGCGCGAAGCCCACCGCGGTGCCCAACAGCGGCGCCGAGCAGGGCGTGGCCAGCACCACCGCCAGCACGCCCTCGCCCGCGCTGCGCGCCAGGCCATGGCTCGAGTCCACCTTCTCCACCAGCGCGGTGCCGTCCGTGCCCACCGTGAAGACGCCGAAGAGGTTGAGGGCGAAGGCCACCAGTACCGCGGCCACCGCCGCGACGAAGAGCGGCTCCTGGAACTGGAAGCCCCAGCCCACGCTGCTCCCACCGGCGCGCAGGGCCAGCACCACCAGCGCCAGCACCAGCAGCGAGCCGATGATTCCCCCCGCGTACGCCAGCGCGTGCAGCGCCACCTTGCCGCGCTCGGCGTGCACCGTGCGGGTGAAGCCGTACGCCTTGAGGGCCAGCACCGGGAAGACGCACGGCATGAGGTTGAGCAGCGCGCCCCCGAGGAAGGCGAAGAGGAGCACCAGCCCCAGCGACAGCGAGGACTCGGACGCCACGGCCGTACCCATCGAGGGAGGCGGCACCACCACGGGCGGGGCCTTCACCACCGGCGCGGCCGCAACGGTCCCGGGCGGGGCGGCCACCACGGGCGCGAGCGCCAGGTCCAGCGTCAGCGCGCGGTAGCCCGAGGCCGCCGTGCCCAGCCGAAGCACGCCCGCCAGCCGGGGCTCCTGCGCGGGCACGTCCGCGGCGGCCGTGCCTTCCACCTTGAAGGTGCCGGGCTTGCCCGCCACGGGCGAGAGCTCCACGCGCGCGATGCCCTTGATGCGCTCGGGAATGAAGAAGTCCTTCTCCACCATGGGCGCCGGCTGTCCCTGGGGCGCCGTCACGGTGAAGGTGCCCGTGAAGGGCTGGCCGGCGGTGAGCGGCTTCGTGTCGAGCGCGAGCGACACCACGTGGCCGGCGCTCTCGGGCGTCACCGGCACGCTCGCGCGCGCCGCGTCGAAGGCGGGGGCGAACTCGGAGTCCTTCAGTGTCTCGGGGCCCACCGGCACGTTGCGGGTGAGCATGAGCTGCGCGGGCAGGCAGCGCTGCTCGCACACCAGGATGTCCGACGCGGCCGACAGCTGCAGCGAGCCCGTCATCTGCTCGGACACGCGGGCCTCGGCGAAGAGGAGCACCTCCTCCCCGTAGCCATAGGAGGTGATGAAGCCGTCCGGGCTGCGGAAGGTGATGGGCAGCGGCCACTGCAGCTCGCCCACGGTGGTGCCCGGCGTGTCCCAGACGATCTCCGAGGCCAGCCCCGACTCTCCTGGATTCTTCCAGTAGATGTGCCAGCCCGGGTCCATGCGGAAGCGCACACCCACGCGGAAGGAGTCACCCGGCTTCACCTGGGTGACATCCGTCAGGAGGGCCGCCTCCACGCGAGGGTTGCCCTGATCCGGAGCGCCCGTCGACACCGCGGTGGCCGGCAGCTCCGCCCGTGCCACGCCCGCGCCGAGGACGAGCCCCAGCGCCGCGAAGAGAAGACCACCCCAGCTCGAACGTCGTACCCGATGCTGCGTCATGCGCCTCCCGTTAACCCACCGGCTCGCCGACCGCCAGCCTCATGCCTCCGGAGTGGCGCCCATCAACCCTCCAGACAGGCGGCCATTCCCGGGCGGAAACCCCGGTGGTGCAACAGGTACGCGGAAGGCGGTCCGCCGGTTACAGCTTCTGGGAGGACGGCCGGATGCTCAGTTCCTCGCCTTGCGCACGACCGGGAGCGCGGGCTGGACGATGCTCAACCCGGTGTGTGCGTCCGCGGCCCGGGCCCGGCGCACCCCGAGCGCCGACACGTCCCCGGACCGGCGCTCCACCGCCAGCCGCAGGTCCGCCAGCCGATCCACGTGGCGCTTCGCCGGCACCTGCTCCACCGACAGCCGCACCAGCTCGCGCAGGAACTCCTCGGCATGTGCCAGCGCATGCTCGGCCGCCGTCGGGTTGCGCCGCAGCAGCGCCTTCCACGCCGAGGCCTCCGCCGCCACCAGGTCCAGCTCCGCGCCCACCGCGCGCACGAAGCGGCCCTCGGGGCTGTCCGGCAGCACGCGCTGCACCGGCACCGTCACGCGCCGCGTGTCGCCCCGCTCCGTCCAGGACGTCGTCACCTGCAGCGACCACTCGGCCAGCTCCAGCTGCCCCGTGAAGAGCGCCCGGCGAGGGAACGCGTTCGAGAGCGCTCCCAACCCCACGCTCAGCGCGTCCCCCTCCGCGCGCGCCGGGTAGCGGTGGCGGCAGAGCAGCTCGGTGAAGCCAATGGGCCGCACGTGCAGGCGCGCCTCGGTGCCCACCTCGCCGAAGAGCTCGGCCACCAACGCCGCGGTGGCCACCGGCAGGCCCTCGGCGTCGTCCACGTGCGTGAAGCCCGTGCCCGCCGGCGTGGTGAGCGCCTCGAGAATCTCCGGCAGGTAGTGCCGCCCCAGTCCCATCGCGTGCAGCGTGATGCCGGACTCGGCCACCTTGCTGCCCAGCGCGCGGAAGTCCGCCAGCGAGCGCCGGCCCACCGACGGCTCTCCATCCGTGAGCACCAGCATCTTCGGGCGCGCCCCGGGGATGAACAGCCGGCGCACCGCCGCGGCGCCGGACTCCACCGCCTCGTGCAGCGCGGTGCCCTCGCCCGCGTCCAGCGCGGAAAGGCTCTCGGAGAGCTCCGCGCGCGCCTCGGCGTCCATGAGCTTGAGGGGGACGAGCTGCTCGGGGACTCCGTCGAAGGCGAGCAGCCCGAGGTAGTCCTTCGGCCCCGCGCGCTCGACGAGCAGTTGCGCGGCCTCCACCGCGGCCCCCAGTGGCGCGCCACGCATCGAGGCGCTCCGGTCCAGCACGAGGTTCATCGCCACGGGCGCACGGGGCGCGTCCGACTCGGCCTCCACGGTGACGAGCAGATGAACATCCCTACCGCGCTCACCGTCGCGCTCGACCGCCCAGGCCGTCAACTTCATTGCCTCAACCTCCGCGCGAGCGCCCCGATGGTGCCGCGTCGCCTCAGTATCGCCTACATGGCCCGCGCAGGCACAGCCCCGTCCACCCCACCGAACACCACGCGCCCATCCACCTTTTCCAGTAGGGCCATCTCGTCACGCGAGAATTCCGAGAGCAGCGCGGAAGACCCGGTGGTGACGAGCACCTGGGTCTCGGTGGAGGCCCGCCGCAGCAGCCCCGCGAGCACTGGCAGCACGCGAGGGTGGAGGCCCACGTCGGGACCGTCGAGGCCCAGGAGCGGCGGCTTCCGGGGTGACAGGCACAGCGCCGCCAGACAGAGGAAGCGGAGCGTCCCGTCCGAGAGGTCCGCCAGTGTCAGCTCGTCCCTCACACCCGCCTCGCGCCAGACGCCGATGACCGTGCCCGGCCCGCCCCGGGGTTTGACCGAGAGTGATTGGAAGGAGGGAATGGCCGAGCGCAGGTGTGCCTCGAGCTCGCGCCAGCGCTCGGGGTGCTCCACCATCAAGTGGAAGAGCACGGCGCTCAGGTTGGAGCCATCCACCGCCAGCAGGGGCTCCGGCTCCGAGGGCACGGGCCGGCGCATCGCCGAGCCCCTTCCGACCTCGAAGCCCGCATGGCAGCGCCAGCCGGAGAGGAACTCCCGGAAGCTGGCCACGACGCCCAGGGCGGGCTCGAGCTCCCCGCGCAGCGCGAGCTCGTCCGGAGGCACCGTGCGGGGCACCGGGAGCACCCGGGGCCGGGGCGGCTCCCACATCACGGTGCGGACCGTTCCCTTGCCGCCCTTGAAGTCGAGGAACGCGAACGGCTCCTGGCCACTCGCGTCAGGCTCCACCGGGGCGAGCCGCTCCGAGATGACGCGGGGCGCAACCAGGGGCCCGCCAAAACTCACCGTGTAGCGCAGGGCCCTGCCGGTGCCACTCGTGACGCACAAGGTCACGTGAATGCGCTCGGGAGCCCCCGAGTGGAACAGCCGCTGGCCGGCGCCGCGAGGCTCCAACCCGGACGGGAGCGGGTGCTCCGCGGCGAAGGAGAGCAGGGCCAGACAGTCGAGGAGCGAGGACTTGCCCGAGCCCTGTGCGCCGGTGAGGACGGTGAGCGCACCGAACCGCGCCTCGAAGCCCTCCAGGGCCCGGTATCCATCCACCCGCAACCCGGTGAGGCGGAGGGGCGGCTCCAGCGGGCCCTGGGCGACGAGCCGCGCGCGGACGGCCGCGAAGGGCTCCAGCTCCCCCACCGCGGGCGAGAGCTGGATGGCGCCGACGAGGCCCACGTCGTCTCCGAAGAGCGCGTCCGCGATGTCCAGCTCCGAGGCGAACAGCTCCAGGACCTGGGCCACCTCGGCCGCCGGAAGGCCGGACAGCACCCCGAGCTCCTCGGCGCTCCAGGCCTTGGCGCGGTTGCGCCGCCAGGCCTCCTTCAACGCGGGCAGCAACCGGTCGAAGCCCGCGAGCTCCGCCTCGGGACCGAAGCGCAGGAGCGCGCCGAGCGAGGGCCGGCAGTGTTCGGAGTGCACCCGCAGCAGGCCCGCTTCCAGGAGCGCGTCGAGCGCCTCCCGCGCCTCCCCGTGCTCGAGGCGGAGCGCTTCCACCGAGGGCCACGCGCCATGCCGCCGGCAGGACAGGAGGATGTCCGTGACGAGCCGTCCTTCCGGCGTCGCTCCAGGGGTGTTCGATTCGCTCGGGGACTCCACGCGGTGCGGGAGGATACACGGAGCCGCGGATTCCATCCCCGGAACGGGTGCCAGGCACCGGCTCGACAGGGCGCTGCGTCCTTCCGTGTGACTTCGCGCCCCCGCGTCATGCCCGACGCGGGGGCCGTGGTGCTACTCGGCGTCGTAACCGCCGTAGGCCTCGTCAGCGCCCCAGAGACGGCCACCGGTGGTGACTCGCACTGGCACGATGTAGCCGGACTCCTCGTCCTGGCCACCCAGCTCGACGTACTCCATCCCCTCGTCATCCATGTAGGTCGTCTCGTCGTGCACCATGGCTTCTCCTGGACGCGCCTCGGCTACCTCGGGTCTTCGGCCGTCTCCGGCTCGCCGCCCCGCGAGGGCGCCCCCCATCGGTCTCTTGGAGCCCACCCCATGTGGTGCCCCTCCGAACGCCTTTGACCGATTTACCGAACAGGGTGACCATTGTGGGCCGCCCTGTAAAGCCCTTGGGGCACGAACCAGCCGGCTACGTCGCGTAGTGCACGCCTGCTTGCTTTTACACAGAATTTTGTGGAAGCCCGCCCGGAACACGCTCCTGGCATCCCGGGCAATGCCCGCACTCAGTCGCGCCGTGCCCGAGCCCGCCCGAGGGCCAGCCAGGAGAGCAGCGCCAGGGCGCCCCCGAGTCCGGCCGATGGAGAGCCCCCAGCCGCGCCGCAGCCCAGGCCCTCATCCACCTTCACCGAGTACTCCGGCTGGGGCTTCACGGTGACCCGGAAGGAGCACGAGGCCGAGTTGCCCGCCGCGTCCGTGGCGGTGGCCTCAACGGGGGTGGTGCCCACGGGGAAGAGGCCACCCGAGGCGTGGCTGTAGGCCAACCGGGGCGCGGCCGTCACGGCGTCACTCGCGGTGGCGGACGGGTACTCGACCGCGAGCCCCTGGGCGTCGCGCGTCTCCACCTCCAGGTCCGCCGGGCAGGTGATGGCCGGGGCGGTGGTGTCGCGCACCGTCACGGAGAAGGCGCAGGAGCCCTCGTTGTCCGCCGAGTCCTTCGCGCTCACCGTCACCGAGGTCGTCCCCAACGGGAACTCCGACCCCGAGACCTGGCTGTAACTCATCGTCACCGGGGACGCGGAGTCCGAGGCTTCCGCCGCGCCATACGTCACGCGGGCCCCCGAGGACGAGGAGGCCTCCGCCACGACGGGCGCCGGGCACATCAACGTGGGGCGGGTGCTGTCCTTCACGGTAACGCGGAAGGAGCACGTCCCGGTGTTGCCGGCCGAGTCCTTCGCGCTCACCGTCACCCCCGTCTCGCCCAGGGCGAAGGTGCTGCCCGAGGCGTGGCTGTACGTCACCTCCGGGCTGGCCGTCACCGCATCGCTCACCGTGGCCGCCGCGAAGGTGACCGCGGAACCGTCGGGACCCACGGCCTCCACCTCGACATCCGAGGGGCACGTCACACCCGGCGCGGTGGAGTCCACCACCGACACGCCGAAGGAGCACGTGGCCGTGTTGCCCGTCGCGTCCTTCGCCTTCACCGTCACCGGCGTCGTCCCCAGGGGAAACCGGGTCCCCGAGCGGTGGCTGTACGTCACCCAGGGCGGGGAGGTGACGTCATCTCGCGCCGCGGCGCCCGGCCAGGACGCGAGGGCTCCAGAGGAAGAGGTGGCCTCGACCGTCACCGCCGCCGGGCACGTCAGCACGGGCGCGGTGGTGTCGGGGGGCGGCAGCTTCCAACGCCACAGCTCGGAGCCGTGCGTCCCATCGTCGGCGCCGAAGTACACATAATCCCCGTCCCCGATGCGCACGTAGTCGGCGGGATTGCTGGAACGAGGCCCAGGATTGAGGTCCCCGATGGGCCGCGTCCCCTCGTCGGTGCCATCCGACATCCACAGCTCCAGGCCGCGCACCCCATCCGAGGCGCTGAAGAGCACCACGCCCCGGTCAGCGATTCCCTGGGGGGTGAACACGTCGCCCATTCCGGCCGTGAAGGCCCCGCGAATCTGCTTCACCATGCGCGTCCCCTCGGGAGTCCCATCGGAGCGCCACAGCTCCATGCCATCGGCGAAGGTGTCGGCGCCGAAGTAGATGGCCCCGCCCACGGCCACCGCGGTGAAGGAGCTCCTGAACAAGTCCCTGGCAACCAGGGTCGCGTTCGCGGACGTCCCGTCATACGACCACAGCTCGAGCTTCGAGTTCTGGTTGGCGAAGAAGAAGAGCGTGCCCTCGGAGACGACCGTCTCGTACACCGCGCTCCCCACCGCCCCGGGAGCGGTGACGGAAATCTTCCGCTGCCGCCCCTGCGCGTCCACCTCCCAGAGCACCGCCCCCTCCTCGGGGACGTCGTTCCTGCCGCTGAAGACCAGGCGCCCGTTGAGCTCCACCAGGTGTCTGGGTTGGGAGTACGCCGGGCCCGGGATGATGTCCTTGATGACCGTGCCCTCGGTGGTCCCATCGGTCCGCCACAGCTCATAACCGTTCACGCCGTCATTCGCGGCGAAGTAGACGGTGTCGCCCACCGTCACCAGGTACGAGGGCTCCGACGACGTCTTGCCCGGGCGGACGTCCTTCAAGAGCCGGGTGCCCTCGGGCGTCCCATCACTCACCCATGGCTCCCATCCCTCGGCGGCGGTGATGGCGGTGAAGACGAGCTTGCCTCCGAGCTCCACCCCGAGCGGCAGGAACGTGTTGTAGGTGTGGAGGTTGATGTCCTTGACGAGCCAGGTGCCCTCCGGCGTCCCGTTGGTCCGCCAGAGCTGGGAGCTGGAGGTGGTGGTGGATACCTTGAGGAAAACCGCGTCCCCCACGCGCACGCTCCACCGGTCGATGCTCTGGAAGCCGTCCCGCACCAGGCGGGTGCCCGCCTCGGTTCCATCGCTCACCCACAGCGCCCTGCCCGTGTCGCTCCTGGCCGAGAAGAGGAACCTGCCCCCGCCCAGCTCCATCAGGGCCCGGGGGGTACCGCCATGCAGCCCCACGTCGAGGTCGCCCAGCGGCACGGTGCCCCCGGGCGTCCCATCCGTCATCCACGGCTCGAGGCCGCGCGAGCCATCCTCCGCCCCGAAGAAGAGGGTGTTTCCGGCCGCGCCGTAGGAGCGCATGGATTCCATGTACCCCTCGATCCAGGAGCCCCGGAGGGAGTAGCTCAGGGGCATCGTTCCGTCCGCGGTCCCATCACTCGCCCAGAGCGCCTGTGCACCCGCGCTGGTGGGCGCGAGGAAGTACGCGCGCGGGCCCGCCACGGCCAGGGGGCCGTACACGGAGCCGAGCATCGGCTGGAGGTCCCGGAGGCGCACGGTGCCCTGGTCCGTCCCATCGCTCTTCCACAGCTCGCCCGAGGCGCAGAAGAAGAGGACACCACCGACGTTGCGCAGGCTGGACAGATAGGAGGAGCCGCTGCCGGGGATGAGGTCCTTCACCCGCGCGGTGCCCTGGGGCGTCCCATCGCTCCTCCACAGCTCGCGCCCGGCCTGGGGGTCGGAAGCGGAGAAGAAGAGCGTGTGCCCCACGCCCGCCAGCCCCGTGGGCTCGGAGACCGCGAGGCCCGGCGGAACGTTCGTGAGACGCACGGTGCCCTCGTCCGTCCCATTGCTCTTCCACAGCTCGCGCGCCGAGGCCCCCGCACTCGTCGCGGTGAAGTAGAGCGTGTCCCCCACCGCTACGAGCTCGTGGAAGGTGGTGCCCGCGGTTCCCGGGGAGAGGTCCTTCACGCGCACGGTGCCCGCGTCCGTGCCGTCACTCTTCCACAGCTCGGACCCGGACAGCCCATCGTCCACGGTGAAGTAGAGCGTTCCGTTCACGTTGCGCAGCTGCCCGGGAGCGCGCCCGCCCCACGGGTTGGACGGAGTCACGAGCCGGGTGCCCTCGGGCGTCCCATCCGTCTTCCACAACTGGAAGCTCTCCGGGCCGGCGACCGCGGAGAAGAAGAGCGTGCCGCCGATGACCTCCAGCTCCGTGATGAAGATGAAGCCGTACTGGCCGCCACTCGGGACGGCCCGGGTGCCCTCGGGCGTCCCATCGCTGCGCCAGAGCTTGTTGGAGGGCGAGTTGTCGTCCGCGATGAAGTAGAGCACCCCGTTCACGTCCGCGAAGTCGCGCGGCTGGGACTCCGACGAGCCGGTGCGGATGTCCTGGACGAGCCGGGCGCTCCCGGGTGTCCCGTCGCTGGCCCACAGCTCGCGTCCGTGGAGGGAGTCCGTCGCGGTGAAGAAGAGGGTGTTGCCCACCTGCATGAAGTCCCTGGGGTCACTCCCCACCGACGACGGGGCGGGGGTGGGCCGCAGGTCCTTCACCAGCGCGGGCGTGCTCGGGGAGAGCGCACTCCGCCGCTGGCCGGAGGCCTCCGGAGCGGCCCCGGGGGCCCTCGGGTTCGAGTCCGCACAACCCCCCATGGCCGCCAGTCCCATGATCAGGCAGCCCACTGCTCCTCGAATGCGTCTCATCTGTCTGGGTTCCCCCGCGCGGACGGCATCCCCCTTTTGAGAGCGCGTCGCGCGGGTCCTTCGAGAGAGCACAGTCGGGGAGGGCGGTCCGGACTGTCAATGTCACCCCGGGCATCGACAACCCGGACCGTCAGCGAAGCCCGCTCAGCGGAGCGTCGTCCCGGACGTCACGTCCCGGAGGGGCACGGTGCCCTCGGGCGTCCCATCCGTCTTCCACGTCTGCAGCCCGGTTCCGTCATCCGCATGGAAGAAGAAGGTGTCACCGCGGAAGGCGGACGAGCCCTGCAGGCCAGCATCCACCCCTCCCAACGGGAAGGACCGCAGCAGCACCGTGCCTTCCGCCGTCCCGTCCGTCCTCCACAACTGCACCTGCGAGGACCCGAGATTGAACACGCCGAAGTATGCCCGGCGAGCGTCGACCCCCACCATGAAGCACTGGGGACCCAGCGAGTCCCCCGGGAAGTCCGTGATGCGCACGGTGCCCTCGGCCGTCCCGTCGCTCTTCCACATCTCGCGCCCCGTCTCGTGGCTCCACGCGGTGAAGTAGAGGACGCCGTTGGCGGCCCGCAGACCTTGGGGCTCGGACCAGCCCGAGGGGTAGATGTCCGTCAGCATCCCGGTGCCCTCGGCCGTCCCATCGCTCTTCCACAGCTCGATGCCGGGGTCGCCCGTATAGCTGGCGAAGAAGAGCGCGTCGCCCATGGCCGTCAGCTGGAAGTGGTCCTCGGACCAGGAGAAGGGGCTGCTCAAGACTTCCGTGACATGCACGGTGCCCTCGGGTGTCCCATCCGTCTTCCAGAGAGCGCGCGTGGAGCTGTCCGAGCCGTTGGTGATGAAGTAGAGCAACCCGCCAACGGCCGCCTTGTCGTAGAGGGGGCTGTCCAGGTACTCGGAGATGCGCTTCAGCAGCACGGTGCCCTCGGCCGTCCCGTCGCTCTTCCACAGCGCGCGCCCCCCCTCGCCATCGTTCGCGATGAAGAAGAGCGTCCCGTTCACGGCATCCACCAGCTGGATGTCGGCGTTATCCCACGGGAGGATGTCCTTCACCAGCACGGTGCCCTCGGGCGTCCCGTCGCTCTTCCACACCTCGAAGTCGCCGAAGCTCTCGGTCCTCGCGGAGAGGAAGAGCGTCCCCCCAGCGGAGACGAACTCCTTCACCGCGAAGTTCCTGGACGGTGCCGTGCTCGCGGAGTGGAGGGGCCAGGTCCCCCCGGCCGTCCCATCGCTGCGCCAGAGTGTGGAGTCCGTGTAGCTGCCATTGCCGAGGACGAAGAACAGAACCCCGTTCGCCGCCGTGAGCTTCTCGGGGAAGTAGCCATGGCCGCCAGTAACGAGGTCCTCGACGAGCCGGGTGCCCCCGCCCGTCCCATCGCTCACCCACAGCTCGCGCCCATGGAGGGAGTCCTCCGCGGTGAAGAAGAGCTTGCCGCCCGCCCAGGTGAACTCCCGGGGGGCGCTCCCCGTCTCCCCTGACAACCGCCCCTCGTGGCGCGCGCTCCGCTCCTCACGAGCCTGACCCGAGTCCCCACAGCCCATCGCCGCCAGCCCCAGGGCCAGGCAGCCCACTGCCCCTCGAATGATTCGCATCTGTCTCGGTTCCCCCCCGGCGCCGGACGGCCTCCTCCCTTGGAGGCGCACCGCATCCGGGTCCCACGGGGCTCACACCGTGCGTGAACAGGGTTGGACCGTCAACGTTTCCGTGCTTGGGCTACATGCAGGCACCAACTGAGGTAGAAACTCCCGGATTCTCACCCTGGAAGGGCGCTTGATTCGTAAATCAACCTTGTTAGGGTTGCAGCATTACAGCATTGCCGCAGCGCGGCATCCGGCCCCGGCCGCGCGGGCCTTCGCGAGGTTCACCGAACCGCCATGAGTCCCATCATCACAGGCCTCCTCCTCACCATCGGACTCTCCGTCTTCGTCATGACCATGGGAGGGCGCATCGGCGCCCTGCTGGCGATGAAGAAGGAGAGCCGGTTGGATCACATCCCCCAGCGCGTCTCGGCGCTCCTGCGCTTCGGCTTCGGGCAGAAGCGCATGGTGGACCCGGAGGAGTTCACGCCGGGCCTGATGCACGTGCTCATCTTCGCGGCGTTCGTGGTGCTGGCGCTGCGCACCATCATGATGTTCGTGATGGGCTTCTCCGAGACGGCCCTGCTGGTGCTCACCGACCTGACCGACCCGTTCTGGGCGGACAAGCAGGGCCTGCTCACGGTCTACAAGCTGTACCTGCTGGCCAAGGACGTGGTGGCGGTGGGCGCGCTGATGGGCGCCCTCTACTTCGCCTACCTGCGCGCCAGCGTGAAGCCGGACCGCATGAGCCCCTCGTGGGAGGCCTACCTCATCCTCGGCTTCATCAGCGGGCTGATGATCACCGAGTTCCTCTTCGGTGGCAGCCACATGGTGCCCCGCGAGCAGACGATGCCGCTGGCCACGAGCAACTTCGTGTGGTGGGAGCCGGCCACGAGCGTGGTGGGCATGGCGATGAAGCCGCTCGGCTACACGGCGGCGCACGTGCTGGGCGTGGCGGGCTTCTGGATCCACCTGGCCATCATCCTGGCGTTCCTCAACTTCCTGCCCTGGGGCAAGCACTTCCACGTCATTACCGGCCTGCCCAACGTGTTCTTCCAGCGCATCTCGCCGGATCAGCGCAACACGCAGAGCGCGAAGCTGCCCACGCCGAACCTGGAGAAGGAGGAGTTCGGCACCGCGACGGTGAGGGACCTGACCTGGAAGCAGGGCCTGGACCTGTACTCGTGCACCGAGTGCGGCCGCTGCCAGACGCACTGCCCCACGTACATCACGGGCAAGCCGCTCACGCACAAGGGCGTGAACCAGGACCTGAAGCACTGGGTCTGGGAGCACCAGATGTGGGTGGAGGAGGGCCGTGGCCCGTCCGGCACCACCGAGCCGCTGCCGGAAATCGTGGGGAGCGCGCTGAAGGCGGAGACGGTGTGGGCGTGCACGAGCTGCGGCTGGTGCGAGACGGCGTGCCCGGTGTTCATCGAGAACGTGCCGCGCCTCATCGACATGCGGCGCTACCAGGTGCAGGTGAAGGCGGAGTTCCCGCCGGAAATCCAGCGCGTGTTCGAGGGCATGGAGCGCCAGGGCAACCCCTGGGGCCTGGGCCAGGACAAGCGGGACGACTGGGCGGCGGACCTGGCGCTGCCGACCTGGGGTGATGGCGGTGGCCCGTACGAGTACCTCTTCTTCGTGGGCTGCGCGGGCAGCTACGACGACAAGCAGAAGAAGGTGAGCCGGGCGCTGGTGAAGATCCTCCGGGAGGCGGGGGTGAGCTTCGCCACGCTGAGCAAGCAGGAGATGTGCAACGGGGACTCGGCGCGGCGCATGGGCAACGAGTACCTGTACCAGACGCTGGCGAAGACGAACGTGGAGACGTGGAACTCGATGGGGGTGAAGGCGGTCATCACCCAGTGCCCGCACTGCTTCAACACCATCAAGAACGAGTACCCGGAGTTCGGAGGCGAGTACCGGGTCATCAACCACACGCAGCTCATCAATGACCTGCTGAAGGAGAAGCGCATCAAGCTCTCGCAGGTGATGAACGAGAAGCTGACGTACCACGACCCGTGCTACCTGGGCCGGCACAACGGGGTGTACGACGCGCCGCGCGAGGTGCTGAAGGCGATTCCAGGCCTCGAGGTGGTGGAGATGCAGCGCAGCAAGCGCGAGGGCTTCTGCTGCGGTGCGGGAGGCGGGCGGATGTGGATGGAGGAGCACATCGGCACGCGCATCAACCACAACCGGTTGAACGAGGCGGCGCTGACACTGAAGCACGCGGAGGATCCGAACACGCCGTACCCGTCGGCGACGGACAAGCACAAGCCGGGCCTGGTGGGCGACTACAAGGAGCCGGGGGGCAAGGGCGTGGTGGCGGTGGCGTGCCCGTTCTGCTCGACGATGCTGAAGGACGCGGTGAACGACACGGGCCGCGAGGAGCTCATCAAGGTGAAGGACATCACCGAGCTGGTGGCGGACGCGATGGAAGTGAAGACGGGGACCGGCACGGTGGCCCCGAGCGTCGCGGTGAACGCCAAGCCCGAGTAACCCGGAGTCAGTCCCTCTCCCTCTGGGAGAGGGTCGGGGTGAGGGTATCCCGCCAACCGGATTCCCCTCCGTGATGTAAAAAGGCCCGGAGACCCGAAGTCAGGGTCCCGGGCCTTCGTACATCCAAGAGGGCTACAGACCGCCGTAGGCGGGCTCGAGGGCCACGGGAACGACGAGCTGGAGGGCGCCGGAGCCGCGCACGGAGGTAGCGCTCACGCGGTAGATGTTGTCGTTACCGCCGGCGTCGGAGAGGAAGGCGATCTCCGCGATGCCGCGCCAGCTGGGGTAGGTGTCCTCGGAGCCGAGCTTCTCGGTGACCTGGGTGACGTCATAGACCTGGGACTGCGCATCGAGCTGGCCGACGAAGATGCGCGAGCCGCTGCTGGTGCTGGCATCGAAGGCGACCTTGGTCCCATCGGGGGACACGGTGACGCGGGACATGACCAGCTGAGCGCCGGCGTTGCCCAAACCGCTGGAGACGATGTTGGCGAGACCGGTCTGCAGGTTGACCTGGACGAGGTCCCTGTACTGGTTGAGGGCGGAGCCGCGGGCGGCGATCACGCTCTTGCCATCGGTCATGAAGGAGGACGGGCCGTAGAAGAAGCCGCCGCCGTTGGTGAGCTGCTGGAAGACGCGGCCGTCGGTGCTCACGCGGGCCAGGTGCGAGTAGCCGCCCTTGTCCAGGGTGAAGACGATGGTCTGCCCGTCGGGGCTGAAGGTGGGGTAGCGGAAGTTGCCGCAGCCGACGCAGCTGGTGTTCGTGCTGGAGAACACGGTGGAAGGCTGACCCGTGCCGGTGGTGGGCACCGTGCGCAGCTCGAAGGTGGAGCCCACCCTCTGCACGAAGGCCACCACCCGGCCGTTGCGCGACACCGCGGGGAAGGACGCCCCGCCCTGGTTCGTCAGCTGCAGCGGGTAGTTCGGGTCCCCGGAATCGTCCACAGCGTACAGGTTGCGGCCACCGCTGCCGTCGCGCACGAAGACGAAACCGCGGCTGAAGGCCGTACCGCCGCCGGCGCCACCACCCAGGTCGATGTCATCGAACGGCTCGCACGCCGACAGCCCCACGGCCGCTACCGCCAGTCCCAACATCCTCCACAACGACTTCATACGCTCGTGCTCCTGTCCGGCCCCGAAAGAGGGACCCCGGGTGACCGGGGTCGTCGCGCATGGAGACGACCCTGCGCGCGCGGCATTCAAGCACGAGTGGGTGGAGGGCGCGCACCCGGGACGGGCGCGCCTACCGGTTGAGCTTGTTCAGTTCGTTACGGCAGTTGTTGCACAGCGACTGCTGCTTGCGGTCGCAGTCCTGTTGGGTCTGGGCGAAGAACATCACGCACCGGGGGTCCTCGCAGTAGGAGAGCCCGAGCAGGTGCCCCGCCTGGTGGACGGCCTCCACCTGGAGGCGGCGGCGGAGCAGCTCGCCATCGGCGCCCTGGCGCAGCCGGGCCAGGCTCAGCACGGCGCTCTTCGACTCCCGGTCCGCCTCGCCCAGCACGAAGGGCGAATCCGGCACGAAGAGGTCCACGTCCGTGACGCCCAGCACCATGGAGTGCCCCGGCTCCAGCAGGGTCACCAGCCGGCGCATGATGGCGTTGCAGTGGTACTGGCCACGGTCCTTGTTGAAGGCGTAGGTGGGCGTCGGCAGGGCGGTCTTGCTCACCACCGTGGCGATGCCCAGTTGCAGCGAAATGGGTTCCTCCACTTCCCGGAGGAGCACCGGAGGCGGATTACCCAGGGACACGAGAAGGAGCACCTTCTGCGGCTGCGGCATGGGCCCACCGTCCTTAGTGCATCACGGGCGCGCAAGGGCTCGCGCCACCCGGCGAGAGAAGAAGAAGGGTGGCTGGGGCGCAAGGATTCGAACCTTGATAATCAGATTCAAAGTCTGACGTCCTGCCATTAGACGACGCCCCAGCAAGGTCGCACGGCTACGGCTTGCTCCCAGAGTGTATGCCATCCAGAGGGGCACGGAAACATTTACGTACAGAGGTCGGCTGGTCGACATCGGGGAGAGCTGGCAGGTAGGTGCCCGCCGACCCGCCCCTTACGTTGGATGGGAGCCCGCGGGCGAGGTGGGCCACGGAGAGAGGGGGGGCCCGGGGACGTAGGCGGAGGAGAGGGACGAGGCGGGCAGCTCCAGGACGAAGGAGGCCCCCTGCCCCGGCTGGCTGGAGACGCGGATGTGGCCCCCATGGGCCTCGGCGATGCGCCGGGTGAGGAAGAGGCCCAGCCCGAGGCCCCCGTACTCCCGGGAGGACACCGCCCGCTCGAAGCGGCCGAAGACGCGCTCCAGCGCCTCGGGGGCCAGGCCGATGCCCTGGTCCCTCACGGTGAGGTACGCCCGGTCCTCCCGCTGCTCCACCCGGAGCTCGATGGGGTGTCCGGCGCCGAACTTCGCCGCGTTGCCCAGCAGGTGGTTGAGGGCCTGCTCCAGCCGGGTCCGGTCCCACAGGCCGCAGACGCGCGGCTGGAGGACGAGGGACACCTCGCACCCGGCGCGCTCCAGCTCGCCGGAGAGCTGGTCCACCACGTCGTGCACCAGCTCGCCCAGGTCCAGCAGCTCGCGCTCCAGGTTCAGCCGGCCGGTGTTGATGCGCCCCACGTCCAGGAGCCCCTCCACCAGCCGCCCCAGGCGCTCCACCTGGCGGGACATGGAGAGGAAGCGCGGGCGCACCGCCTCGGGCGTGACGGCGGAGGGCTGCTGCAGCAGGCGCGCGAAGCTCCGCATCTGGAGCTTGAGCGAGGTGAGCGGGGTGCGCAGCTCGTGGGCGGCGACGGTGATGAACTCGTCGCGGACGTGGATGGCGGCCTGGTAGTCCGCCAGGAGCCGGGCGTTCTCCAACGCGAGCGCGCAGTGGTGGGCCAGGTCCTCGGCGAACGCGGCTGACCGCGGGCGTGGCAGGCGCGAGGAGCCGAGCCGCATCAAGGCCATGCCGCCCAGCACCCGTCCCTGGTGTTGGATGCGCGCCAGCACCGCCGACCCCTCCGGGAGGAGGCAGCGCCTCGAGGGCTCGGACAGCTGACGCACCTGCTCGCGCAGGCCCGCCTCCTGCTCCGGCGTCATCCCCTCGCACACCGAGGGCACCAGCCGCCCCTCCTCGTCCTCCAACCACACGGCGAAGCCAGAGACCAGCTCCGGCACGAGCAGCCTCGCCACGCGCGGCAGGGTGTTGCGCGGCTCCAACGACGAGGCGAACACCGCGCCGGCCTCCGCCAGCACCCGCTGACTGCGCTCCACCCGCCAGCGATCCCTCGCCATCGCCGCCAGGAAGAGCGAGGACAGGCTCGCCACCGCCAGGAAGACCTGGACCGAGAGCACGCGCTCCGGGACGGTGGCGGGGAGCACCCCGAAGGGCCCACGCCCCAGGGAGGTATGCCAGACGGCGATGGAACCCAGCACCCCGATGGCGGTGGCCGCGCCTCGGGGACCCAGCCGCAGCGCCGCCCAGAGGACGAAGGGCAGGCACGCGTAGGGCAGGGACAGGAGGATGCCCCAGGGCGAGAGCATTCCGAAGGTGACGTGGGCCACGAGCCCCAGCAGGGCCAGGGCCCCCACCAGTTCCACCCGCTCCCAGCGGCGCCGGGGAAGGGACCGCTCGCCCGCCCAGGTGAGGAGCAGGGGGGCGACCAGCACCGCGCCCAGCCCATCGGCGAGGTACCAGTTCAGCCACCCCGTCCAGAGCTCCGGGGGGCTCAGGGGCAGCGAGAACAGCGTCACCGCTCCCACCCCCAGCGTGGCGCTGGGCAGGGGGCTGAGCAGTCCTCCCGCGAGGATGAGCGCGAGCACGTCCCGGGGCCGGGAGAAGGCCACCTGCGCGTTCAACCAACGCCGCATCAGCCCCGCGCCCACCACCGTCCGCAGGCAGTTGCCCAGCGACCAGGAGAGGGCCAGCTTCCAAGAGTCCCCATAGAGGAGCACCAGGACGTATTGCGTGAGGAAGACGGTGACCAGGTACACGGGCCAGCGGCGCTTCTCCGCGCACAGGAAGACGGCGAGCGTCAGTCCGCTGGGAAGCCATACCGCGGCGTTCTCCTGGGGCGGGAAGACGAACAGGGAGCTGAGCACCGTCAGTCCGCAGAAGGCTCCGCTGAGCAGGACGGCCCGCCCCAGCACCTCCCACCGCCCGCGCGGCCCGCTCTGATTGATGGAAGCCATCCAGGACCCTCGAAAATAAAGGTATGCCTGGGCGTCCAGCGGCTCACGGAACCCGCGCACCGGCGGGTGGGGGTCGGAGTCGGCACGAGGAGACCCGACGCATGAAGCCCGGCATCTATCTGGAACACAAACCAGCGGGAGGAACGAGCTTTTCCCTGGTTCGCGCCTTCATGGAAGAGGTGGACGCGGCGGGCCTGTCGCGCAAACAGCTCCCCGTGTGTCACGGCGGCACGCTCGACCCCTTCGCCGAGGGCCTGCTGTTGCTGCTGGCGGGCCCCGCCACGCACCTCATGGAGTTGCTGCACGCCGTGCCCAAGACGTACGACGCCGAGGTCGTCTGGGGAAGGGAGACGGACAACGGAGATCTGCTCGGCCGGGTCGTCCATGAGGGTGATGCCACGGCCCTCACGCCGGAGGCGCTGGACGCGGCACTCGTCCCCTTCCTCGGCTGGACGGAGCAGGTGCCCCCCGCCACCAGCGCGAAGAAGGTGGACGGCGAGCCCGCCTACAAGAAGGCCCACCGGGGCGAAACGGTGGAGCTGCCCCCGTCGCGCGTCTACCTCCACGAGGCCCGCTGGCTCTCCCATGAGCTGCCCGCGCGCAGTCGCCTGCGCATCACCTGCCGGGGTGGCTACTACGTGCGGGCCCTGGCCAGGGACCTGGGCCGGGCGCTCGGGTGCGGGGCCCACCTCTCCCGGTTGCACCGCACCGCCATCGGCCCCTGGGGGGATCCGGGCCCGGGCCAGCGCGTCTGGCTGCACGGCTCCGAGCTGCTGCCCTGGTGCCCCTCGCGCGCCATCGCGGGTGACGAGGTGAACGATCTCAAGCACGGGCGCGGCATTCTTCCCGGGGACCTGCGGCCTCCAGAGTGGCGCCTGCCCGAGGGCTTCCCGGACCCCCAGGCTCCCGTGCGCGCCCTGCAGCGCGGCCGGCTGGTGGCCCTGCTGCGCGAGCAGGACGGGAGACTGCGCGCCGTCACCCACCTGTGGTCCGGGCTATGAGCCCGCGAGGGCCTGGCGGGCCCGGAGCGCCTCGGCCTCGAGCAGGTGGCCCGCGCAGCCCAGGAGCGTGAAGCCCTCCACCGCGTGCCGCAGGGCCTCCTCGCGCTCCGGACTCCCCGGCTCCGCCGTACGCGCCAGCTCGAACCAGGCCAACGCCTCGTCGTAGGGCATGTGCAGCTCACGGGCGACCCGCGCGCTGCGCTTCCACGCCCGGCGCGCCCGCCACGTCCGCCCCTCCAGCCAGAGCCTCCGCCCGGTGCAGCGCAGCGCCATGGGCCGGGCCAGGGGAAAGCGGGTGGCGAACGACGACAACCGGGCGCACGCGCTCCGGGCCTCGTTGGCCACGGGCGGAGGCGGCTGGCCGGGGGAACGCTCGCGCTCCCACAGCGCCAGGTACACCCGAGCGGCGCCCTCGTAGCCGTGGCACTCGGTGAAGAGCATGGGCGGGTAGCGCCGCGCCAGCACCATCACTCCATCCGCCTGGGCGCGCGCCTGCTCCCACTCACCGCGTCGCAGGTGCGCCACCGCCAGCAGCCCGCCCGTGATGATGAACGACAACGGGTCGTGCTTGCCCTGGAGCAGCTGGCTCGACTCGCGCAGCAGCGGCATGGCCTCGTCCAGTCGCCCGAGCGCCAGGAGGCTGCGCGCCATGGTGTACGCGCTCCACACCTCGTGCTGGAAGTGGCCGCGCCGCCGGGCCGACTCGCGCACCTCGGCGAAGCGCTCCAGCGCCGCCTGGAAGCCGCCCGTGTAGTACTCCACGTGCCCCCGCAGCACCTGCGCCAGCTCGAGCTCGCCCCGGTCCCCGAGCCGCAGCAACACCCGCTGGGCCTCGCTCGCCTTGTTCGTGGCCGGTGCCCAGCGCGCGAAACCCGCGTGGTACATGGACTCCACGATGAGCCCGAAGGCCGTCGCGCTCGGGTCCTCCACCGCCTGACCCTCGCCCTGGGCCCGGCGGAAGTAGGAGCGCGCCAGCGGGTCCAGGCGTCCGAAGCCGGTGATGGAGCCGAGCTGCCCGTACAGCCGCAGCACCTCCGCGTCGCGGCCCGCGCGCTCGGCCAGGTTCGCCGCCAGCAGGGCGGTGCCCACCATGCGCAGCGGGTCGTAGCGCCAGTAGTAACACTCGGCCAGCCGCACGGCCGCGAGCGCCGACGCCCCCAGCGACTCACGCGCCTGCCGGTCCTCCACCCTCACCCAGCGCCGGGGCAGCACCAGGTGCAGCAGCTGCCGCACCGCCTGCATCAGGATGAAGCGGCCCCAACCGCCCTCGGTGTCGGGCAACGGCCGCCCCAGCTCCTCCATCGCCCGGAGACAGTGCGAGATGCAGGCCTCGAAGTCGGCCAGGCCGTGCATGGCCTCGCCCAGCAGCCGCTCCCAGCGCGCGCGCCGGCTCGCATCCAGGCGCACGCCCGTGTCACGCCCGCGCCGCTCCTCCATCTCCAGGGCCCGGCGCAGGTACCCCGAGGCCTCCACGTTCGAGCCCGCCTTCAGCGCGTGCCGGCCCGCCTTCTCCAGGTACTCGAAGGTCCACACGTCGTCCTGGGCCAGCTCCCAGTGGTGCGCCAGGATGGGGTAGAGCGCGGGTGGCACCTCGGTCTCGAGGTAGCGGCCCTCCAGGGCCATGGCCGCCGCGCGGTGCAGCTCGAGGCGCCGCTCGGGGAGGATGCCCTCGTAGGAGCTCTCCCTCAGCTTGTCGTGGACGAAGCGCAGCCGCCCGCCGCCCGCGTCCTCCAGCACGTGGCGCGCGCGCAGCTCCTCCAGGGCCTCCAACTCCTGGATGTCTCCCAGCCCGGCGGCGCTCGCCAGCACGTCGGCATCCACCTCGCGGCCCAACACCGCCGCCACCTCGAGCAGGCCGCGCGCCTGTGCGCTCAGCCCCTCCAGCCGGCGGCCCACCAGGTCGTGCAGCGCCCCGGGCAGCGGGAGCGCCTCGTGCAGACGCTCCAGCGCGGCGTCGCCCGCGGACACCTGCCACCGGCCGGAGAGGTCCCTGAAGAGCAACCGCTCGTCGATGGCCGTGCGCAGGTACTCCGCCACGAAGAAGGGGTTGCCCGCCGAGCGCGTGGTGAGGAAGCGCACGAAGGACTCCGGCGGCAGGGGCAGCGCGAGCATGTCCTCCACCATCCGCGCCACCATCGACTCGTCGAGCTGCCCCAGCACCCGGTGCGTCACCCCCGGCGCGGCGAGCAGCAGGCGCAGCGCCGCGTCCAGCTCCTCGGTGCGGTAGGTGCCCACCACCAGCACGTTCGAGCCCTGGAGGAACTCGGCCTGCAGGTAGTCCAGCACGCCCAGGGACAGCTCGTCGGCCCATTGCAGGTCATCCAGCACCAGCAGCACGGGCTCCTGGGCGGAGTAGGCGGCGAGCGTCTCCACGAGGCAGAGCATGACGCGCTCGCGCGCGGCCTGCGGAGGGAGCCGGGGCGGCTCGGGCCAGTGCTCCTGCCCCGGCAGATCCGCCAGCGAGGGCTCGTAGAGGGCCAGCACCCGCCCGCGTCCTCCCAGCAGCCGCTCCGTCTCCTCCAGTCCCTTCTGCCGGCACTCGTCGGCGATGGCCTGTAGCAGCGGCTTGAAGGCGTGCAGTGGCTCGCCGTGCGCCGGATCACCCACGCTCCCACCGGACAACGGCATGCAGCCGCCGGTGACGACCTGGAAGGCGGTGCGCACGGCGGACACCGTGCACTCCATCACCAGGCGCGTCTTGCCCGCGCCACTCTCCCCGCCGATGAGCAGGCACCCACCACGTCCATCCCGGGCGAGCGCCAGCCGCTGCTCCATCTCCACCAGGAGCTGGTGGCGCCCGACGAACCCGGGCCGGTAGAGGTAGGGCCGCGGCGGCGGGTGGGAATGGGGCAGGTCCTCCGCCCCCAGCTCGGCGAGCACGGCGCCCACGTCGGCGGCGTATCCGATGCGTTCGCGAGCCCCCTTGGCCAGCATTCGCAGCACCAGCGCGTCCAGATCCGGGGGGACGCCGAGCACCCACCGCGAGAGCGGATAGGGCGTGTCCTGCAGGTGCCGCCGGAGCACCTCCCAGCCCGAGCCGGGAAAGGGCGGCTGCCCCACCACCATCTCATGGAGCATGCAGCCCAGCGCGTAGAGGTCGGCGCGCGCGTCCACGAGCCCGCCCTTGATCTGCTCGGGGGCCATGTAGACGAAGGAGCCCTCCATGCTGCCGGAGACCTCGAGCGACTCGCGGCCCAGCGGCCCGCCGAAGATGGAGGCCAACCCGAAGTCCACCAGCACCGGCGTACCATCGGGGCGGACGAAGACGTTCTCCGGCTTGAGGTCGCGGTGGACGATGCCCTCGCCGTGGAGGAAGGCCAGCGTGGAGCACAGGCGGCGCACGAGGGTGAGCACCTCGTGCAGCCGCTCCATGGCGGCGAGGCGCCGCAGCTCCTCGGGGGGAGGGGCGATCGGACGCGGGGACGCGGAGCTCGGGCCGTCCACCTTCTGGGCCTCGGGCACGGAGACGACCTGGGTCAACGTCTCCTGCGCGGAGCGCGGATCCCTCATCCACAGGTCGTCGATGTAGCGCCGCAGGGTATGTCCCTCGAGCAGCTCCATCGCGTACCAGGGCAGGCCGTCCTGGACGCCCTCGGCGAGCACCCGCACCACCCCCGGGTGGTGGATGCGCCGCAGGGCGTGGATCTCCCGGCGGATGCCGCGCAGCATGACCGCTTCCGGCACACGCACCGTCTTGAGGGCGACCAGTTCCCCAGTCTCCGCGTGACGGGCCCGGTACACGACTCCCATTCCCCCTGAGCTCAGCTTCCCCAGGAGGCGGTAGGGACCGATCCTTCCCAGCTCCTCCTCGAGGAGCTCCGCGGCCGACATGGTGGGCACCAGACTCGCACGGTTCGATGCCCCCCTCCAAGTCCGGGCCTCCCGAGAGGTGAGAACGGCTGCTCGCCCGCTCGGAAAACGAGATGGATCAGGCGACTTCGCGGGTCGGGTCCCCCGGCCCGCCGTGACAGCTCCGTTACATGGAACCTGGGGGTCATCCGGCTGTCACCGGCCGTCACCTCGTGACACATCCGTCAGGGAGCCGCGAGGAAACGGTGACACGCCGCGTGATGAAGTGTTGCGGGGGCTGGACATGACCGAAACATGGCCTCGCTATACGGCGGGGGTCATGTTCGAGACCTTCGACAGCGCCACCGATGTCCAGACGGCCCGCAGGTTCGCGATCTCCACCGTGGCCTCCCTCGGCGTCTGCGCGCTGATCGGCGTCACGGCGGTGGTGGTGGGCAGTCAGGTGAAGGAGGTCATCAAGGAGAAGCGGGTGGACGTGGTGTTCCGTCCGCCGCCTCCGCCCGCCCCGGTGGTCGAGGTGAAGCCGCCGCCTCCGCCCCCTCCCCCGCCGCCCAAGCCCAAGGCGAAGCCGCCTCCTCCGGCCCCCACCGTCGCCGCGCCCGCGGCCATGGTGGCACCCAAGGAGATTCCGGTGGAGAAGCCGCCCGAGGCCGATGCCGCCAACGCCGTGGCCGCGGCCCCCATCGCCGTGGGCGGTACGGGCCAGCTGGTGGCGGGCGCCATCGTCACGGGAGTGGACAGCCCGGGCGTGGCCGGTGGCATCCGCCGCACCGCCCCCATCAACCTCCCCGAGGCCGCCACGCCTCCCAAGGAGCTGGCTTCCAACGTCCTGCCCGACTTCCCCGCCGACATGCGCGCCAAGGGGCAGGAGGGCCTTGTCATCCTCAAGGTCGTCGTCGAGGTGGATGGCCGCGTGGGCGCCGTCAAGGTGATGCGCGGCGAGGAGCCCTTCGTCAGCGCCGCCGTCGCCGCGGTGAAGACGTGGCGCTACGAGCCCGCGCTCGTCGAGGGCCAGCCCACCGCCGTGTTCCGCATCGTGAAGGTCCCGTTCCGTCTCAAGTAGTGCAGTCCCGCGTCGTACCGCCTCTCCCACCGTCCCGGAGCCCCCCGAGATGAACTTCAACCTGTTGGAAATCTACGCGCACATGGGCTTCTTCGCCCGGTGCATCGCCTACACGCTGATCGCCTTCGCGTTGGCGTCGCTGATCGTCTTCTTCGAGCGGCTCCTCTTCGTCTTCCGCTCGAAGGCGGCGGACCGGAAGTTCGCCTCGCGCGCCGGCCGGATGCTGGAGTCGCAGCAGCACGAGCAGTTCGTCTCCGAGGCCACGGCCGCCAAGGGGAGCAGCCTGGCGAAGCTGCTGGGCGGTGGAGTGAAGACGTACCTGGCCAAGAAGGCGGCGCCGCAAGGCAAGCTGGGCGCGGTGGAGCTCACGCGGCGCGACCTGGAGCGCATCTACGAGCGCGTCACCGCCGACGTGCGCCGGGGCATGAGCGTGCTGGCGACCGTGGGCTCGGTGGCCCCCTTCGTCGGACTGCTGGGCACGGTGGTGGGCATCATCGAGTCCTTCGCCGGCATCGCGAAGACGGGCTCGGGCGGCCTGGGCGCCGTGTCCGCGGGTATCTCCGAGGCGCTCGTCGTCACGGCGCTCGGCCTGCTGGTGGCCATCCCCGCGGTGATGATGTTCAACCTGCTCTCCACCCGCGCGGACGCGCTGCTGCTGTCGCTGGACCTGGCGCGCAAGGAGTTCATGGACCACCTGGAGGACGTGCACGGCGTCGTCGCCCCGGCGGTGCGCGGCGAGGGCGCGGTGGCCCTGGACGTGGAGCGGGCCACTCGCAAGGAGGGGCATGATGTCCGCCCGGCGTAGCCCGCTCACGCCCGAGATGAACGTGACGCCGCTGGTGGACGTGGTGCTCGTCCTCCTCATCATCTTCATGGTCGTCACGCCCCAGCTCGAGGCCGGTGCCGCGGTGGAGCTGCCCGCGGTGATGAATCCGGACAAGGGCGAGGAGAACTCGCTCACCCCCATCACCGTGAGCCTCACCACCCAGGGCGCGCTGTTCCTGGATCGCAAGGAGCTGCCCCGGGCCCAGCTCGTCGAGCAGCTCCGCGCCGCCCACGAGAAGGACCCCGAGGCGCGCGTGGTGCTCAAGGCCGACCGGGCCGTGCGCTACGCCGAGGTGCGCGGTGTCTTCAAGACGCTGCAGGACATCGGCTTTCCGGGCATCTCGCTGCAGGTCGTCGACCTGAAGAAGAACTAGGAGCTCGCGGCCATGGCTTTCGATCTCGGTGGTGGCAAGGGCGGAATCCGCCCGGCGATGAACGTGACGCCGCTCGTGGACGTGGTGCTCGTCCTCCTCATCATCTTCATGGTCGTCACTCCGTTGATGACGAAGCAGATGTGGCAGGACGTGCCGGGCAAGGCGGACGAGCAGGCGGAGATCTCTCCTCCTCCTCCGGGAGCGCTGCCTCCCGTGGTGCTCACCGTCACGAAGTCCGGCGCGGTGCAGATCAACCGCGAGGACGTACCGCGAGACCAGCTCGTGGCCCGGCTGCAGCGGATGATCAACGCGCGTCCGGACAAGATTGTCTTCTTCGACGCGGAGAACGACGTGCCGTACGGCAGCGCGATGGAGGTGCTGGACCTCGCACGCGGTGGAAACATCACCGTCGCGGTGGTTCCGGACGCCGTCGCCGAGCCCGCGGCTCCGTGACCTGAAGTCTTCCTGTCGGTCTCCAACTCTTCACATTCCATCCATTTCGTTGCCACGGGCCTCGCGTTTCGTTCGCGCGCCCGTCGGTGAGGAGTCCCGTGTTGTCTCTTCGTCTCCATTCCATCCGCGCCGCGCTCGCGGCGCTCGCACTGCTCGCCGCCCCCGTGATGGCGCAGACCCCCGTCGAGGGGACCGCCCCCGCGGCGGCTCCCACCGAGGCCGCTGCTCCCGCTGAGCCCACCGCTCCCGTGGAGGCCCCTGCTCCCGCGGAAGACCCTCACCCCAGCCCTCTCCCAGAGGGAGAGGGAGCGGCGGACATGGGCACCGAGGACGAGATGATGGCGGATTCCGCCACGCCTCCTCCGGGCTTCACCGGCGTCTATGGCCAGGTCTCCGACGCCCAGACGAAGGAGACGCTCATCGAGGCCACGGTGAAGGTCGTCACCGGCGCGCAGAAGAGCGTCCTCACCGACGTGGATGGCAACTACCAGCTGGCGCTGCCTCCCGGGAAGTACGACCTGCGCGTCTTCTATGACGTCTATGAGGGCCGCCGCATCACCGGCGTCATCGTGGAGGAGGGCAAGGCCACGAAGCTGGACGTGCAGCTGAGCGCCGACGCGGGCGCCGTGCAGGAAGTGGTGGTCGAGGCCCGCGCGGACCGCCGCGCCGAGGGCGCGCTGCTGCAGGAGCGCAAGAAGGCCGCCGCGGTGTCCGACGCCATCAGCTCCCAGGAGATGGCGCGCACGCCGGACTCGAGCGCCTCGGACGCGGTGAAGCGCGTGGTGAGCGCCACGGTGGTGGGCGGTCGCTACGTGCTGCTGCGCGGTCTGGGTGGCCGCTACTCCACCACGCTGCTCAACGGCGCCATCCTCCCCAGCCCCGAGCCGGACGAGCAGGCCGTCCCGCTCGACATCTTCCCGACGAGCCTCCTGGCCAACCTCAACATCCTGAAGAGCTACACCGCGGACCTGCCGGGCACCTTCGCGGGCGGCGTGCTGCTCATCGAGACCAACAACTATCCGTCCCAATTCGAGTTCAAGCCGCGCATCAACTTCTCGGGCGACACGGCGAGCACGTTCCGCAACCGCTTCACCTACAACGGTGGCGGGCTGAACTGGCTGGGCTTCGACGATGGCACGCGCAAGCTGCCGGACTCCGTGCCACGCACGGGCCCGCTGCTCCCCGGCCAGAACGGCATGACGGTGGAGGACGTGAACCGGGTGGGCCGGGACTTCCCCAACATCTGGACCCTGGAGACCGCGCGCGCCCTTCCCAACATGGGCATCGGCGCGTCCATTGGCGACACGCTGCGCTTCGACAACAAGCGCCTGGGCTACCTGGCCATGGTGAACTACGGCCACAAGGAGAGCGTCCAGCTCACGGACGTCACGGGCACCCAGGCCGCGCAGGGGGGTGGCGTCACCATCGAGGACACCTCCCGCAACGTGCTGGGCACCGAGAGCGCCAGCATCAGCGGACTCGTCAGCGCGGGCTTCCAGCCGAGCCGCGACTTCGAGCTGTCCGTCTTCTCGCTCTTCACCCGCACGGGTGAGAGCCGGGCGCGCTCCATCGCCGGCGCCGACGCCCAGGGCCAGCAGTTCAGCAAGACCGCCTCCGAGTTCACCAGCCGCGCCCTCACCTTCAACCAGCTCCGCGGCTTCCACCGGCTGAACGTGCTCGGGGACATGGAGGTCGACTGGCAGGCCAACTACTCCTACGTCGACCGCTCCGAGCCGGACACGCGCAGCCTGCCCTACGGGTACACCGAGGAGGGCACGCCCCGGTACAACAACGACCCGGGCGCCGAGCGCTGGTACAGCGAGCTCGGGGAGAGCTCCTTCGGCGGCAGCGCCAACGCCACCCTGCCGCTGTCCGGCGTGCGCCTGCGCGTGGGCGGCATGGCCCAGGGCTCGATGCGCGCGCTCGACATGCGCCGCTTCCGCTACCAGTACGTGGGGGGCAACCTCCCCGTGTTGAACCAGGGCCCGGAGGACATCTTCGCCTCGGACAACATCGGCAACGGCATCCGCGTGCTGGAGAACACCCTGTCGGACGATGCCTATGACGCCACGCTCGGCCTGTTCGCCGGCTACGCCACCGCCGACGTGTCCCTCTGGGAGCCGCTGCGCCTGGTGGCGGGCCTGCGCTACGAGGCCAGCGTCCAGCGGCTCACCAGCGGCAGCGACTTCGGCGGACGCGCGCAGTCCAAGGAAGCCAACCAGGACTACAAGGACTTCCTGCCGACGCTCAACGTCATCTACGCGCTCAACCCCCAGCTCAACCTGCGCGCCGGCTACAGCTACACGCTGGCCCGCCCCACCTTCCGCGAGCTGGCGCCCGTCCTCTATTACGACTTCGTCCGCAACCGCTCCGTGTCGGGCGATCCGTCGCTGGTGCAGACGCGCATCCACAACCTGGACGCGCGCGCCGAGTGGTTCCCGGGTGAGAACGACGTGCTCGCCGCGAGCGTCTTCTACAAGCGCTTCCAGCAGCCCATCGAGCGCATCATCGTCTCGTCCTTCCAGCAGGACGTCAGCTTCGACAACGCCCCGGGCGCCACCAGCTATGGCGTGGAGCTGGAGGCTCGCACCTCGCTCGGGCGCCTCACGCCCACCCTGGCGCCGCTGCGCGTGGGAGCCAACCTGACCCTCACCCGCTCGGAGATCGACCTCGGAGACTCCGCGCCCCTGCAGACCAATCAGCAGCGTCCGCTGCAGGGCCAGTCCCCCTACGTGGTCAACCTCAACCTCGGCTACGCGCGGACGGAGAGCGGGACGGAGATCTCCCTGCTCTACAACGTGGTCGGCGCCCGCATCTCCGAGGTCGGCATCGAGGGGCTCCCCGACGTGTACGAGCAGCCGTTCCACCGCGTCGACCTGACGGTGGGGCAGAAGCTGAGCGACAGCCTCCAGCTAAAGCTCGCCGCCACCAACATCCTCAACCAGCCCGTGGTGTTCCGGCAGGGCGACGTCGACGTTCTGAAGTACCGGCCCGGCGTGGCGTTCTCCGCGTCGCTCGGCTGGAGCCTGTAGGTCCTTGCAGTTTCCTTCGAAAGGAAGTCCCACCATGAAGTTGTCCTGGAAGACCTCCCTCCTTGGTGGCCTGGTGGCCGCCAACCTCCTGGCCTGCGGCGAGGAGGAGAAGCCCAAGCCGGACGAGAAGCCGACGGGCCAGCGCATCGAGGTGACCGAGAAGATCACCACCGACACCACGTGGAAGGCCGAGAACGTCTATGTCCTCAAGAGCCACGTCTTCGTGGAGAGCGGCACGCTGAAGATCGAGGCGGGTACCCGGATCGAGGGTGAGGGACTCAGCTCGCTGGTGGTCACCACGGGCGGCCGCATCGACGCGGTGGGCACCCAGGAGAAGCCCATCGTCTTCACCAGCACCAAGGCGGAGGGCGCGCGGGAGCCGGGCAACTGGGGCGGCGTGGTGCTGCTGGGCAAGGCGCCCATCAACGTGCAGGGTGGCACGACCCTCATCGAGGGCTTCCCCGCCACCCAGCCGGGCATCAACTACGGCGGCACCGACGAGGCGCACGACTGCGGCAAGCTGAAGTACGTGCGCATCGAGTTCGCCGGCTTCAAGCTCACCGCGAACAACGAGCTCAACGGCCTGACGGTGGGCGGCTGCGGCAACAAGACGGAGCTCGACTACATCCAGGTCCACAAGGGCGCGGATGACGGCGTGGAGATGTTCGGCGGCACCGCCAACCTCAAGCACATCGTCATCACCCAGCCGGACGACGACGGCCTGGACTGGGACATCGGCTACCGGGGCAAGGTGCAGTACCTCATCGTCCAGCAGAACCCGGACGTGGGTAACTTCGCCTTCGAGGGTGACAACAGCCCGAACGGCCCGGGCACGGCCACCCCGGTCTCCATGCCGGAGATCTGGAACGCGACGCTCATCGGCTCCAACCAGGAGCCGGGCAAGGCGGGCAAGCTCCAGGGCGGAATGCACCTGAAGAACGGCACCGCCGGCACGCTGCGCAACATCATCGTCGCCCACTTCACGGACATCGCGGTGGACATCGACGGCACGACCACCGTCGCGCGCATGAGCGGCACCACCGACACGCTGTCCCTCCAGAACATCCTGTACTGGGACAACAAGAACGTGAGCGACACCGTCCCGCACGCGCCGCAGGTGGTGAAGGACGCCAGCGGCAACGTGACGGATCCGGACAAGACGAAGTACGACGAGTCGGCCCTGGCGGGAACCGCCAACCGCGCCCTCCTCAACAATGATCCGAAGCTGGCCGGAGCGCTCGACCTGCTCAAGCCGGACTTCAAGCCGCAGGCCGGGTCGCCGGCGCTCGTCTCGGACTACGCCGCGGCTCCGGAGAGCAAGGGCTTCTTCGACACCAACGCCCGGTTCGTCGGCGCCATCGGCACCGAGGATTGGACCAAGGGCTGGACGGCCTACCCGGAGCGGTAGCCGTCACCAGAACACGACGTTGATACGCCGCCCCCTGAACTGTCCGCGGGGGGCGGCTCCATCGCCCGGGGGTACGTTCTTCCGACGGAGGGGGCTCCGGGAGAAGACGTGCCTCCGGGCGGTGATTTTTCGTCACCCCTCGTCCTGGACGAGGCCCTGGCGGAGCAGCTCCTTCGCCAGGAAGGGGCAGTGCTTGAGAAGATAGCGGAACCGCATCTCGCCCTCCTTCCAGGCCAGGAAATAGGCCTCCCGGGCCCGGACGAACTCGTCATCGTTCAGGTCCAGCCGGTCGATGGTCTTCTGGACCTGTGCACGCAGTTGCTCGGGCAGCCCATCTCCTGGGATGACCTCGAGCGTGGAGAGTTCGAGCGCGAACCAGCCGTCCCGCACCTCGAAGGGGTCCAGCACATCCTCGAGGTCGTTCTTGCGCGCGTTCATCCGGACGCAGGCAAGCCGGTAGTTGGACCACTCATAGGCCAGTTCCCGCCGCTTCGACTTGGGAAGCAGATGGTCGACGGAGAGCGCCCCCGTGCCACGAGGGATGTGGAGGGAGGAGTAGGCACAGACGCCCTTGTAGGCCTCCCAGAGCTGCATGGCGCAGTGACGCCAGAGAGGCCTCAGCTCGCCCGCCAGTGAGGCCAGGTCGGCGTGGCCCGGCTGACGCACCTTGGCGTCGAAGTCCGGGGGCTCGGGTTGGGGCTCGACGTGAATCAAGGATCGATCCCCGCGGCCTCGGCACGCGCGAGCCAGCGTGGCCAGAACGGGTCCGTATCCTTGAGGAGTCGGTACAGGTCGTTGTGGATCCGCTTCACCTCGTCGATGGGGAGGTGGGGGTCCTTGAGCGCGGCCCTGGCGCGGGTGATGGCCTCCTCGGCCTCCTTGGAGCGGGGCTCCTTGAGGTCGAAGACCTCGGAGGTGAGCCACGCGTTGGCATCGCCACGAGGCCGCCAGTCCGCCTTGGAGACCTTCACCTCATGGCCCACGAGGTCGAACATGAAGAGGGCGTCCTGGGCCGGGTCGAACAAGGGCTCCACCGAGGCGAGGACCAGGGGCGCATGGGTGACGGCGATCACCTGGACCTTCACGTCCGGGCGGAGCTCGCGGACCACGGCCAGCACCGAGGGAAGGATGAGCCGCTGCCAACGGGGATGAAGGTGGGCCTCCACCTCGTCGATGAGGAACACGATGTGACTGGCGGTCTTCTCCCCGAGCAACTCGGCGGCCCGCAGGTGCTCCTCCCAGGCCCAGACGAGCAGATACGCAAGACCGACGATGCGCCGGATTCCGGCGGATGCATGGGTGAGAGGGACGATGCCATACGGCATCTCCAGCGTTGGAATCTCCCGGGCGTCCGTGAGCCCCATGCGGGTGGGCTCACCGGGTCTCAACGGCTCCCTGGCATCCGGCGAGAGCACCGCCAACACCTTGCGCAAGCGCTCGAAGGACTCCGAGTTCCTCAACTGCCAGTAGACCCAATCCCGGATGAGCCCATTGCACAGGACCTGCCCTCCCTCCACCAACCCATCCCAGAGCGCATCGTGAGAAAAGTCGTAGGACTTCGGGCCGCCCGCCTCGTAATGCACGCGTCCCTGGCTGTTCCGCATCGGGTCCCAGACCCGGAATCCCCCATCGATGCGCGCGTAGAGCGTCAACCCGGAGTTCGGAACCGACAACAGCTCGCCATCCTCGTCGCTGTCCCGCATGCGCCTGTCCCAGCGAACGGCGCTCGAGAACTCGAGCTTGTGCCCCATCTCCGTCACGATCGAAGCGGATACCCACCCCTTCCGGCCAGGTCTGGGCAACGCGGGCACCGGGTCGACGTTATGGGTCAGCGCCCACCACGCCAGGTCGAGCACGAAGGTCTTTCCCAACCCATTGTCGCCAGTCAGCAGGTTCAGGCGTGGTCCGAACGAGAACGAAAGCCGGGGGCTCGGCCCGACCTCCTCCAGCTTCAGCTCACCGAGCATCCGGGTTCTCTCCTCCTCGCGAGGCCAGCAAGCGACTCCTCTTATGTGAGTTCCCGCGCGCCCATCAAAAATAAAGCCGGCCCGGAGCCCCCGAGGAGTTCCAGGCCGGACGGAGCCACTGCAACCGGATGCCTGGGGCTCAAGCCGCCGCGGGGCGGGCGGCCACGGGCGCCTCGGCGGCCTCCGCGGCGACGACGGCCTCAGGCGAGCTGCCGTCGGCGAACAGCGGAGCGCTCGGGCGGGACTTCGGCGGACGGCCCCGGCGCTTCGGCGCGGACTCGTCGCTCTGCGCGGGAGCCTCGGCGGTCACCGTCCCGTCCGGACGCACCACCTTGCGCGCCGGCCTCGGCAGGCTGATGGCCTCCAGCTTCGTGCTCAGCGCCGCGTCCTCCTCGGCGAACACCCGCGCGTACGACAGCGCCCGCTGGCCCTTCTGCAGCAGCGCCTCCTGGCTCTCGGCCAGCGCCTGGCGCGCCGCCTCCAGCGCCGCCTGCGCCTTCGCCACCGCCTCGGCCTGCGCCCTCACCCGCTCCGCCGCCTCGTCCAACACCTCCGCGTCCACGTCCGGGAACTTCACCTCGGACAGCTCCGTGGAGAACACCTCGAGCAGCGCCCGCATGGCGGGCGAGATGGGATCGTTTTCGGTCGCGTCGAACATGGGCCTGGGCCTCCCCTCCAACGTGCGGCGTGGTGCCGGGCAACGTGGGGCCCCCATGTGCACAGATGTTCAGTGCCAATTCAAGGGGGTCCGCTCCGGAGCCGATTTATCGGCCTCGCGCCGCGTTCAGGTTCCCGCCCGCCAGCGGCGAGGGGCCCGGATGACCCCCCACATGTGGGCGTAGGACCCTACATTTCCGGTCAGTCCACGCGCACCAGGGACACGTTGCGAATGCCCGAGGCCGGGTCCACCTCCACGGACAGGAAGTGCCGCCCGATACCGTCGAACTGTTCGGGGATGGCCCCGCCGCCCCCTGAGATGAAGGCCGGAATCCCCGCGTTGGAGAACGAGTAGTACGAGTGCACGTGGCCGTAGAGCGTGAGGTCCAGGTTGGCGCGCGTCAGCTTGCCCAGCAGGGACGCGGCCTCGTTGCGGCTGGCGAAGGCGCCGTTGCGCACGCCGATGGGGTCCACCAGCGGGATGTGCGTGCCCAGGATGTGCACCGCGTCGCGCCCCGCCTCCAACCACCCGTCCAGGAACTCCTCGGCCTTCGGATCCAACGTTCCGTTGCCCGAGTCGATCATCGTGAAGTGCGCGCCATGGAAGGTGAAGTGCAGGTTCCCGCGTCCGAAGTACTCGTGGTAGCGCGGGTCGGGGGTGATGAGCTCGTGGTTGCCCAGCGTGGCGAAAAGGGGAATGCGCGACTCCTGGAGGCGGGACTGGAACTCCTCCAGTTGCTCCACGGTGCCCCGCTGCGTCAGGTCCCCCGAGAAGAAGATGAAGCGCAGCGAGGGGTCCGCGTTGATGCGCCTGTAGATGTCGCCCACGCGCGGCAGGGCCTCCTGCACGTCCGCCAGCGCCACGAAGCGGAAGGGCATCGGCTGATCCCACATCGGAGGCGCCACCGTGAGCCGGACCTCCGAGCCCGCGGGCACGCGCACCCGCCACACCTTCTCCGTGGGCAGGGGTCCGGGCAGGGACTCCACCTCCAGGGGCTCGTCCCCCTTCAGGGCCGAGAGCTCCGCGTCCGGCATGGCGTTGCGCACCCGGATCGTCCAGGACTCGGCGGCCCCAGCCGAGGCCACCGCGCGCACGTGGAAGGCCGGCGCCGAGCCCCACAGCGTCAGCGCCCCTGGCTCCATCTGGCGCACCACCGCGAGCCCGTCCTCCACGGTGAAGGCGACGCCGGCGATCTGCACCCGGCCGATCTCCTGCTCCTTCAGCGCACGCTCCTCGGCCGGCCGGGTGCAGCCTCCGGCCCCCAGCGCGAGCGCGATGATACCCAGGCGCACCTGCCTCACGGCTCACCTCCCAACGCGTAGACGAGTGACAGCCGGCCCACCAGGGCCGAGCCCGCCTGCAGATCCGCGGCCATGCCCCACCGCTCGGTGAGGAGCACGCGCCCGCGCAGCCCGACGAACCCTGGCACACCGCCCCCAGCCTTGATGCCGCCCGGGAAGTCGTCCTTGCGGTGGTCGTAGTAGAGCATCGCCTCGCCCCGGAAGGGCCCGCCGCGCCCCAGGTACACGCCATAGCCGAAGGAGAAGAGGAGCTGCTCGAAGAGCATGTCGTCCGTGGGGCCCGCGTAGACGTAGCGCTGCACCGTCATCCCCACACCCATCTCCGCGAAGGAGCCGGCCATGCGCGGGCTGAAGCGCGCCATGTCGTAGCGGCCCCGCAGGAAGACCTCGCCACCGGCCAGGGTGAAGCGCTCGATGGAGTAGCGGTGCGCGAGCGCGCCGAGCTCCAGGTCCAGCGACGAGCCGTCCGCGCCGCGCCGCTCGCCGTCGGGCGCGCCCAGCAACCGGTACGCGCCGCCCAGGCGCACGCGCAGGTTGCCGTCATCCGGCGACAGGCGGGCCCCGGCCTCCAGGCGCACGCGCTCCAGCCGGGCCACGGCCCCCAGCGAGACGAAGTGCCGGTAGCTGAAGGCGGGGTCGTCCGCGTACTGGTAGCCCAGCTCCAGCTCGAGCGGGGGCAGCTTCTGGGGGACCATGCCCGGAGAGAAGGCGGGTGACAGCGCCGCGTAGAGGTTGGCCAGCGTGGAGATGGAGATGAGGCCCGCTCCCGTCAGCGCCACCGCGTACAGCGGGCCGATGACCCGGCGCGACGCTCCGGACATGGCGATGGGCACCCCGCTCGCGGCCAGCAGCCCGAAGCCCGCGCCCTCCAGGAGGAAGAGCCGCTTCGCCGTCCCGGTGTCCCCCGCGACGAGCGGTCCCAGTCCATGCAGGAACAGGCCGGGGACCACTGACACGACAGCGGGCAGCACGCGGAAGGGGGGCCGCTCGCTCACCCCGGCCTCCACCGCGACGGGGGCGGGCGTCACCTCCAGGGGAGCGGGTCCGGCCAGGGTGGGCACATCCGAGGTCTGTCCCCAGGCTCCACCCGGCGGCACCACCAGGGCAAGCACCATCAGCCCGACCAGCACGGACGGGTCCCTACGCTGTCGCACCATCATTTCCATCCATTCTAGCGGGCGGATCCGGCCTTCCGCCCGGCCCGGGGCTCCCACCGGGCGTGGATCCAGGATAAAGCGTTGGCTGGTGGATTCGCAGGCCCACCGTTATAGGTAGGGAAGAAGGCCACCCAGCCCCTCTTCGGGATTTTTGGAGGAGCGGGGTATGCTCAACTTCCCCCTCTTCACCTCGACGCGCATCCGTGGCCGCCAACGAAGCCGGGCAGTTTGGCAGATACGAACTGGTATCCAAGCTCGCCGCGGGCGGGATGGCGGTCACCTACCGTGCACGGATGAATGGTGCGGCGGGGGTGACCAAGCCGGTCGTCATCAAGCAGATCCTCCCCCACTTCGCCGACGACCCCGGGTTCGTGGAGATGTTCGTCAGCGAGGCGCGTGTGGCGGCGGGCCTCACCCACGGCAACATCGCCCAGGTCTTCGACTTCGGGGAGATCGACGGCCAGTTCTTCCTGGCCATGGAGTTCGTGCACGGCCAGCCGCTGTCCAAGTTGATTCGCCGTGCGCAGCGCACGGGGCTGCCGAGCCTGCCGCTGCCGCTGGCGCTGCACATCGCCATCCAGATGTGCGACGGGCTGGACTACGCGCACCGGCACGTGGGCGAGGATGGACAGCCCATGGGGCTGGTCCACCGCGACGTGTCCCCGGACAACGTGCTCATCTCCTACGAGGGCCAGGTCAAGGTCATCGACTTCGGCATCGCCAAGGCGACGAGCGTGGTGGAGGCGCGCACCTCGCCCGGCACGCTCAAGGGCAAGTACCCGTACTTCTCCACCGAGCAGGCCCGGGGCCAGCATGACCTGGACGCGCGCTCGGACATCTTCGCCGTGGGCGTGGTGCTCTACGAGATGGTGTGCGGCCGGCGACCCTACGAGGGGGAGCTCGTCGCCGTGCTGCCGCGCATCCTCTCGGGAGACTACGCGCCGCCCTCCGCCCTCAACCCGGCCATCACCCCGGAGCTCGAGTCGGTGATGGCCACCGCGATGGCGCTGGACCGGGACACGCGCTACCCCACCGCGCAGGCCTTCTCCGAGGCGCTGCGCGAGCAGCTCTACTCGGCCAACGCGCGCTTCTCGCCCGCGATGCTGTCGCAGCTGATGGGCCACCTCTTCTCCGAGGAGCTCGCCGCCGAGGGGCGCCGGGTGGAGGTGCCACCCGGCTTCCTGGAGCAGCTCGCCGCATGGCAGGCGCAGGCGCAGCCCACGGGTGAGCCCACGGGCATCCAGCCGCGGCAGCCGGGCACGGGCGGTGGCCGGCCAGGCGCGCAGAGGCCTCCCTCCAACGGCTCCGGTGGACGTCCCTCCAGCAACGCCAGCGGGCGGAGCGTCAGTTCGGCCTCGGTGCGCCGGGTGACGTCGGGTGCCGTGCCACGCACTCCGGCCCCCGCCACCCTGGCGGCACCGCCAGGCCTGGCGGCCGAGCCCTCCACGGCCGTGTCGGAGCCGGTCACCGCGACGAGGGACTCCGTCGAGGGACCGCACGACACCCCTGTCGACATGCCGGCCGTCACCGTGCCGGCCAGGCTGGATCCCCTGAGCACGTACCGCGAGGCGCAGGAGCGTGACTCCCAGGAGCGCGCCGATCGCCGCCAGCGGCTGGTGATGCTCATCAGCCTGCCCCTCATCGGACTCGCGCTGTTCCTGGGAGCCATCAACTACTTCCTCTCGAGGAGCGCGGGACCGCCGACGGGCTCGCTGTGGCTCACCTCCACGCCGATCGGTGCCACGGTGAAGCTCAACGGCAAGGACGTGCCCGGCGTCACGCCGCTCGTCGTCGAGGGCGTTCTTCTCGACGAGGCCAACACCCTCGTGCTCACCCTGCCCGGCTACCGGCCGTGGACGAAGCGCTTCACCCTGAGCAGCGAGGCGGATCCGCCCATCCACGCGGAGCTCGAGCGCGTCCAGGCGGAGCCCGCCGCCCCGGAGAAGGAGAAGCCCCAGCCCACCGAGGCCGTCGCCGCGTCCACGGCCACACCCGGGGACGCGGGCGTCGAGGCCGTGACGGACACGGCCCCCGAGGCACCGAAGCCCAAGCCCTACAACGAGGTGGACTACCCGGCGCGGCTGTTCGTCCTCCGCCCGAGGCACAACGCCTTCCCGGTGACGAAGTACACCACCGCGTCGATCGACCTCAGCCCGTCGGCGAGCTACTCCGCCAACACGGAGGGAAGTGCCTCGCTGGACGAGGGACGCGGGGGCGGGTCCGGCACGCTGGCCTACTTCCTCGAGGGCGACAACCTGTCCGCGGACGAGTCCTTCGGGTTGATCGGCCCATCCTCGCGCACCATCAAGGGCGCGCGCCGGATGCACGTCTTCCTGCTGGATGACGATGTCTCGGACAACAGCGGCACGGTGCGGGTGCACCTGCGCCAGTCCAAGTGGATGGCGCCCCGCCAGCTCACGTTCAACGCGGCGCAGGACGCGCTGGTGCTCGAGCCCCTGCACCAGCTCGTGCTGCGCGGTCTCAACCCGGACGCCCTCTACCTGCTCACCGTGCGCGATGACGTCCCGGAGCTGCGATCCGGCGCTGGTGGGCGGACACGTCGGGTGCTGTGCGTGGAGAGCAGCCAGCAGTCCGCCCGGCGCACACACCGACTCCTGGAGTCGGGTAAGCGCTACCAGCTGACGGGGGCGGATACGCTGCGCTGCACCTTCCCGGACACCCAGGTGGAGGACAACGCCGGGGCCCTCGAGGTGGACATCGTCGATGTCACGGTCATGTCCCGGCGGGACAGGGCGGCGGCGCTGCGCGGCGCATCTCGTTGACCCGAAGACACCTCCCGGGTTAGTGAAGACGTGCGGGCGGTCAGGCGCCAGGCGCCTCCTCCGTCCAGCCCTTTCGTACTCCTCAGGCAGGCAACAAGCGCTTCCGTTCTCACTCCGGAGGCGATGCGTACCATAGAGTCGCACAGGGACCTACTGAGGGGTCCCCGGGAATACATCAGGTTCCTTCCGTAAAGGCTAAGGGGGCCGCAGCGGGTAGCGGCCCGGCTCAACAAGGACGGGAAAGGCACGTGGGCGCGGAGCCGAGACTGGCACCGGGCCCACGGGTCTTTTTGGGGTCTGGAGTTCCCTCAGATGTCCAGGTTCTGCACGTCCAGCGCGTTGCGCTCGATGAACTCGCGCCGCGGCTCGACGGCCTCACCCATGAGCAGCGAGAAGATTTCGTCGCTCTCCACGGCGTCCTCGATGCGCACCTGCAGCAGCGTGCGGGTGGCCGGGTTCATCGTGGTGTCCCAGAGCTGCTCCGGGTTCATCTCGCCCAGACCCTTGTAGCGCTGCAGGCCCAGCCCCTTCTGCGCGTCCTTGCGCACCGCGGCCAGCACCTCCTGCACCGACAGGGCCGTCACCTCGCCATCGGACACCACCACCCGGTAGGGCGCCTTGCCCATCGCGCTGAACACGTCGCGCAGACCCACCAGCTCCAGGTACTCCGGCGACGACAGGAAGCCGTGATCGAACACCGTCTGCCTCAGGCCCCCGTTGACGTCCGTCTTCACCACCAGCTTCTTCGTGTGGTGCTCGGAGTCCTCGAGGAACGAGAACTCGAAGCGGCCCAGCGCGTCCGGCATCCGGGCCTTCAGGTACTCGCGCACCTTCTCCATCTGCTCGCCGAGCGCGGCCTCGTCGGCCAGCGTGCCCGCGTCCACCCGGGCCGCCTGCACCAGCGCGTCCACCACCCGAGCGTCCCGCCGCGCCGCCAGCTTCTCCAGCCGCTCCTCGTAGGTGATGACCTTCTCCAGGAGCGAGCGCAACTCCGAGCCTCCGAGCTCCCCGGACGGCGTCACCACCCGCGAATGCTCGGAGGCGATCCGCAGCAGGTAGTCGTTCAGGTTCCGCTCGTCCTTCACGTACATGTCCTTCTTGTTGCGCGTGACTTTGTAGAGCGGGGGCTGCGCGATGTAGAGGTAGCCGTTCTGGATGAGCTCCGGCATCTGCCGGTAGAAGAACGTCAGCAGCAGCGTGCGGATGTGGCTGCCGTCCACGTCGGCGTCCGTCATCAGGATGATGCGGTGGTAGCGCGCCTTCGTCGGGTCGTAGTCCTCGCGCCCGATGCCCGTGCCCAGCGCGGTGATGAGCGTCACGATCTCCGCGCTCGTGAGCATCTTCTCGAAGCGCGCCTTCTCGACGTTGAGGATCTTCCCGCGCAGCGGGAGGATGGCCTGGTTGCGCCGGTCTCGGCCCTGCTTCGCGGAGCCACCTGCGGAGTCACCCTCGACGATGTAGAGCTCGCTCTCGCTGGGATCGCGGCTCTGGCAGTCGGCGAGCTTGCCCGGCAGCGAGCCACCGTCCAGCACGCCCTTGCGCCGCACCGTCTCGCGCGCCTTGCGCGCGGCGATACGCGCCCGCGTGGCATCGCCAATCTTGGCGACGATCTTCTTGCTGACGACCGGGTTCTCCTCGAGGAAGGTGCCGAGCTGGTCGTTCACCATCTGCTCGACGAGGCCCTTGATCTCGCTGTTGCCCAGCTTCGTCTTCGTCTGCCCCTCGAACTGGGGATTGGACAGCTTGACGGAGATGACGGCCGAGAGGCCCTCGCGCGCGTCCTCGCCCGTGGGCGTCTCCTTCAGGTCCTTCCACGCCCCGCCCTTCTCGGCGTAGCTGTTGAGTGTGCGCGTGAGCGCCGCCTTGAAGCCCGACAGGTGGCTGCCACCCTCGTGCGTGTTGATGTTGTTGGCGAAGGTGAAGATGCGCTCGTCGTAGCCATCGTTCCACTGCATGGCGATCTCCAGCGCCACGCCCTCCCGCTCCGTGCGGAAGTGGATGGGCTTGTCGTGGAGCGCCTCCTTCGCCTTGTTGATGTACTCGACGAAGGAGACGATGCCGCCGTCGAACTTGAAGTCGTGCTCCTTGCCGATGCGCATGTCACGGATGACGATGCGCAGGCCGGCGTTGAGGAACGCGAGCTCGCGCATGCGCTGGCTGAGCGTGTCGAAGTTGAAGTCCGCCGTCTCCATGACGGTGTTGTCCGGCTTGAACCAGATGAGCGTGCCGCGCTTGTCCGTCTCGCCCACCGCCACGGGCGGGCCATTGGACACGCCGCGCGAGTACGACTGCTCGTACACCTTGCCGCCGCGCTGGATGCGGACCTTGAACCACTCGGAGAGGAAGTTGACGCAGGTGACGCCCACGCCGTGCAGGCCGCCGGACACCTTGTAGGCGCCGTTGCCGAACTTGCTGCCCGCGTGCAGCTCCGTCAGCACGACCTCGAGCGTGTCCTTGCCCTTGAACTTCGGATCCGGATGCGGACCCACGGGGATGCCACGGCCATTGTCCTGCACGGACAGCGAGCCATCCACGTGGATGACCACCTCGATGTCGGTGCAGTGGCCCGCCAGGGCCTCGTCGACCGAGTTGTCCACCACCTCGTAGACGAGCTTGTGCAGCCCGTACGTCATGGTGTCGCCGATGTACATGCCCGGGCGCTTGCGGACGGCCTCCAGGCCCTCCAGCTTCGTGATGGCACCCGTGTCGTAGTCCGCGGGCGACGGCGCCGCGGCGGCGCCGGTGGCGGGGATGTTTTCCATGCGAGAAAAATCCTTGGGAAATGCTTGGCTGGAACCGGTCGTGCCTACCATTTCGAGGCACACCGAACAAGATTGTTGAGAACACGCAAGGCAGCGGAAAGATTCATGAAATCCTCCGCGCGGCGCTATGCGTCATAACGCGGCGCGGGCTTCCTTTCTTCCAGGGCGCTCGCCAGCTCGCCGAACACCGTCCGGGAGGGGAAGAGGTGGCGCGTCACCAGCACCCGGCCCCCCTCTTCCAAGAACAATCCAAGCACGTCTTCCTTCTTGCCCAGGCGGCGCACGACGTCGATCTGCCCCCAGGAGAGCTGCAGCTGGCTGCCCGTGAAGGGACGCGCCACCTGCACCCCCCGGGCGCTCAGGGTGATGCCCCAACCGGGGCGTGGCCGCAGCCGGTGCCAGGCGAAGACGAAGGCGAGCATCAGCCCTCCGGTGATGCCCGCCCGGGCCACGGCCAGGGGGGCATTGTCCAGGGACCTGGCATCCGCCAGGGCCCAGGCGCTGAGGATGGCCAGCACACAGGCGCCCACGAAGAGGGCCCGGCGTGTGGGACGGGGATCGAAGGCGTAGAAGCGGGGCTCCATGCGAGCATCTGAACCCTAACCTCCCCAAGGCCCCACCGGGGATTTTCCTGCCGCGAGCTGTCCACCCGCGAGCGCCTGGAAGTGCCTACCCTGCCGCCCATGACGGACGCTGAACTCACCGCACGCCTGCGGGCCAACCTCTGGGACTTCAAGAGCCTGCAGGCCCGTGGCGGTCCGCTGCGGATGCTCGACCTTCCCGGGGTGCGGGCCTTCGCCCTGCCGGATCATCCGGACATGCGCTTCCAGCAGCAGGTGATGTACGAGGACGCGCGCGCGCTCGCCGAGGCCCTCGCGCCGCTGGAGGCCTGGTACCGCGAGCAGGACGTGCCCGTCTGGCGTGTGCCCGTGTACCCGGGAGAGACCCTCGCGGAGGGCCCCCTGGCCCGCGCCGGATACCGGCCCGAGGACGCCATCCCCGCCATGGGCCTCACCCTGAGCCACCCTCCGCCCCCCCATCTGCCTCGGGGCCTCATCCTGGAGCACCCGGAGAGCATGGACGAAGTGCTCGCGCTCAATGCGCTCTGCTACGGCCAGGAGAACGCCGGCTACTTCGAGGACTGGCGCGTCCAGCTGCGGCCCTCCTCCCAGCTCCATGCCGTGCTGGTGCGCGAGGGCGACAGGCCCCTCGCGGGTGCCGTCTCCTTCGAGCGGGGCGACACCGCGGGCATCTACCTCGTGGCCACCCACCCGGCCGCGCGCAACCGGGGCCTGGGCGCCCTGGTGATGCACTGTCTGCACGCGGACGCGGCCGCCCGGGGCCGCACCGTGGCCGTCCTCCAGGCCTCCGACATGGGATACGGGCTGTACCAGCGGCTCGGCTACCGCGACGCGGGCGGGTGGACCAACTGGGTGCGCCACGCCCGCTGAGGGCTCACTCCCGCAGCACGTGCCGACCCACCGTCTCCACCAGCGCCTCCACGTCCACGGGCTTGCGCAGGTAGGCGCACGCGCCCACCTCCCGGGCCACGGCCGCGTTGCTGGCCGAGGCGGAGAAGATGACCACCGGGATGTCCCTCCACGCGGGGACCGTGTGCATCTCCTGGGCGAAGCCCTGGCCGTCCAGCACCGGCATCATCATGTCCAGCAGCACCAGCCCGGGCAGGGGCCGGGTGCGCGCGAGCACGTCCAGCGCCTCCCGGCCGTTGCCGGCCCCCAGCACGGTGAAGCCCGCGTCGCGAAGCACCTCCTCGAGCGCCTCGCGCAGATCCGTGTCGTCATCCACCACCAGCAGGGGGCGCGTCATGAGAGTTCCTTGGAGGACTGCGCGAGAGCACCCAGGGGTAGCTCCAGCGTGAAGCGGGCGCCACCTTCCTGGCGCTGCTCGGCCCACACGCGGCCGCCATGCGCCTCGGCCGCCCGGCGCGCCAGGTACAGCCCCAACCCCAACCCCCCGTAGGAGCGCGAGGACACCGCCCGTCCGAAGCGCTCGAAGATGCGCTCGAGCTGGGCCTCCGGAATGCCGATGCCCCGGTCCTCCACCACCACCCGGGCCACCGTCCCGTCGCGATCCACCCGCACCTCCACCGGCTGGCGCGCACCGAACTTGAGGGCGTTGGACAGCAGGCTGGACACCACCTGCTCCACCCGCATCCGGTCCCATTGGCCGACGACGCCCGGAGCCACGTCCAACCGCAGCGCGCAGCCCATGGCCTGGGCCTCCGCCTCGAAACGCTCCAGCACCTCGCCCATCAGCTCTCCCAGGTCCAACCGCTCGAGGGACAGGGGCAGCCCGTCGGTGGACAGGCGCGACACGTCCAGCAGCGTCTCCACCAACGTGCCCAGGCGCCGCACCTGGCGCAGGCCACGCTCCAGCCGCTCCACCAGGTCCGACGAGGTCTCCCGCCGCGCCCGCTGCACGAGGGTGCCCAGCTGCAACCCCAGCGTGGTGAGCGGGGTGCGCAGCTCATGGGCGGCCACGGCGAGGAACTCGTCACGCAGGCGGATGGCTTCCTGGGACTCGTGGAAGAGGCGCGCGTTGTCCAGCGCCAGGGCGGCGCGACGCCCCACTTCCTGCACCACGGGCATGTCCCGCGAGGAGAAGCGCGGCCGCCCTCCCTCCCTGGTGCCGAGCGTCATCACGCCCAGGCTCCCCGAACGCCCCAGCAGCGGGACGTGGATGACGGAGCGCAGCCCCAGGGCGAGCATCCGGCGCAGGTGCTCCGGGGAGCGCGCCAGCACCTCCAGCCGGGCCGAGGGCACGTCCGTCAGCAGCTGCGGCTCGCCGGTGCGCCACACCCGCACGGGGCCCGAGGTGGCGTTCGGGTCCAGGGGGTAGAGGCGATCCGTCTCGAAACCTTGTGCCACCCGCGCGGGGTCCTCGTGCGCCAGCGCCACCACCTTGAGGGACTCTCCCGTCTCCGAGAAGTAGACGGCGCACCAGTCCGCCAGCTCCGGCACGCACAGGTGCACCACCTGATTCAACGTCTCCTGGAAATCCAGCGAGCGGGCCAGCACCTCGCCGGTGCGGGCCAGCAGGGTCCGGTCCCGCTCGGCCAGCCTCTGTTCATGGCGGATGCGCGCCTCCTCCAGCTCGCGCGCCACCGCGGCCGGCAGCCGGGTGAGGAGCGTCTTGGGAAAGTAGTCGCGGGCACCGGCCTTCATCACCTCCACGCCCTCCAACTCGCCCACGCTGCCAGAGACGACGATGAGGGGAATGTCCTTGCCGGTGTCGTGCAGCACGCGGAGTGCCGTCGGCGCGTCGAAGCCGGGCATGCAGTAGTCGGAGAGGATGATGTCCCAGGGCCCCGCATTCAGCGCCGCGCGCATCTCCTCCTCCGTCTGCACCCGGTGGCTCTGGACGTCGAAGCCGCCCCGCCGCAGCTCGCGCTCCACCAGCAGCACGTCGTCGGGATTGTCCTCGACCTGCAGGACGCGCAGGGGCGTCATTCATGAACCCCCGGCTGCGGCACGCGGTTGAGCGCCAACCAGTAGAGGCCCAGCTGGCGCGCCGCCTCGACGAACTCGTTGTAGCTCACCGGCTTGCGCACGTAGCTGTTGCAGCCGTGGCTGTAGCTCTGCACCAGGTCCTTCTCCTCGTCCGAGGAGGTGAGGATGACCACCGGGAGGAAGCGGGTGCTGGCGTTGGCCCGGATCTGCCGCAGCACCTCGTGCCCACTCAGGCGCGGCAGCTTGAGGTCCAGCAGCACGAGGGCGGGAAGGGGCTCGCCGGCCCGGTGCGTGTACGAGCCCCGGGCGAAGAGATAGTCGAGTGCCTCCACTCCATCCTCCACCACCTCCAGCGGTTGAGGGTGGCCCGCACGCTGGAAGGCACGCCGGGTGAGGTCCACATCGTCCGGGTTGTCTTCCACGAGGAGGATGGCGCGTTGGGAGCTCATGCGAGCGACTCCTGCAAGGTAAAGCGGAAGATGGCGCCGCCACCCACGGTGGCCTGGGCCTCGATGTGTCCACCATGACGATGGACGATACGTTGCACCGTGGCCAGACCAATCCCCGTGCCAGGGAAGTCGGTGGCCTTGTGCATCCTCTGGAAGGGAGTGAAGAGCTTGTCCGCGTACGCCATGTCGAACCCCACGCCGTCGTCGCGGACAGCGTAGTGAGTCACGCCGCCGGCCGTCTCCGAGAAGAATTCGATGCGGGCCCCGGGACGCTTGCTGGTGAACTTCCAGGCGTTGCCCAGGAGGTTCTCCATCAACACGCGGAGCAACCGGGGGTCGCCCCGGGTGGAGAGACCGGGCTGGATGGCGAGGTTCACTTCGCGCCCGGGCTCACGCTGGCGGAGCTCGGTGGCCACGGAGCTGGCGAGCGCGCTGAGGTCCACCGGCTCGCGGCGCAGCTCGGCACGGGTGACACGGGAGAGCTGCAGCAGGTCGTCGATGAGCTGGCCCATGCGCATGGCGGCCGCCTGTAGACGCTCGAGGAGCTGACGGCTGCCGGACGACAGACGCTCGGCCTCGTCCTCGCGCAGCGCCTGGGCGAAGCCGTCGATGGCGCGCAGGGGCGCGCGCAGGTCATGGGAGACGGAGTAGCTGAAGGACTCCAGCTCCTGGTTGGCGGCGGTCAGCTCGGCGGTGCGCTGGGCCACGCGCGACTCCAGGCGGGCCTCACTGGCGCGCAGGGCGTCGGCCTGGGCCTGCACCCGGGCCAGACTGGCCTCGTAATCCCGGGCCAGGGTGAGCAACTGACGCCGGCTGAGCCAGGCGAGCAGCACCCCCACGGTGAGCGCCCACAACAGCCCGAGGATGAGCACGGTGCGGGCCCCCTGCTCGGCCTCGGCGCCCTGGAGCTCGGCGCGCTGGCGCTCCTCGGCGACGAGGGTGTCCAGGATGGCGCGCAGCGCATCCATGCGTTCCTTACCGACTCCCGAGCGCACGAGGCCGAGCCAGTCGCCCCCCTCGTCATAGAGGGCGAGCATCCGCGTGGCCACCTGCTCCCAGCTCTTCCAGCCTTCTCGAAGCTCCACCATCCGGACCTGCTCCGTGGGTTTGCCCTCCAGGTCCCGCTCCAGCTCATCGAGCGCCTTGGGGAGCGCCTGCTCGGCGGCATGGTAGGGCTCCAGGAAGATGCGATCGCCCGCGAGGAGGAAGCCGCGCAGGCCGGTCTCCCGGTCGATGAAGAGCTGGCGCACGCGCTCCACCCGGACGAGGGTCACCTGGGAGCGGCGCGCCGCCTCCTGGGTCTGGAGCAGGTCTCTCACCTCCCACAGGAGGAGGGCCGCGAGCAGGAGCAACAACCCCACCGGCACCAGGATGGCGCGCAGCAGCAGGCGGCGGAAGCGTCGCGGGTCGGTCAGGGGCATATCGCACGGTCAACGGTGGCAAGAACGTCTCCGTCAAGGTTGGGGACAAGACGGAGTTGTTCAACCCACACCGTTGGCCATTCCGGACGAGCGGGGGAGGAGGCTCGCCTGGACTGGGAGGGAGAGGAAGCAGCCGGTCACGTCCGGGTTCCCATCACCTTCGCCGCCCAGCGGCGCGTCGAGTCATCCACGTGCTTCATCAGCGCGTCGAAGCGCCCCGCGCGCATCAATTCCACCAGCCGCTCGTCCCGCGAGAGGATCCCGGTCGCGTCCCAGGGAAAGGTGAGTTCCTTCTCGCCGGACTCCTGATAGCCCGGGTGTGCGACCAGGGCTTCCAGGTAGCGCGAATAGCTGTCGAAGAACCGGTCCACGTTCGAGGCCACGGGCATGACCTTGGGCCCATCGAGATCGTAGGTGTTCACTTCCACCACGGGCTGCATTCCGCGCGCATCCATGAGACCAGGCACGGTGGCGTAGGTGTAGACGTCGCCACCGAAAACAATCACGGGCTCACCCAGATCTTCCCAGTAATTCGCCTGCCACCACTTGTTGTTCTCCTCCAACCTGTTCACCTCGTCATCGAACTGGGTGAGCACCCAGCTGCTGACCTTGGTAGCGAACGCGGCATGTCCCAGACGTGCATAGACGCTCGCCAGTACCGGATCGAGGGGCAGGCCCGCCAGCAAGCTCCCAGCCTTCAATGGCTCACGGGCGGGGGGGAGGTTTTCAACCCCAGGTTCAACCGCTGGCATGCATCCAAGAGCCTATCCAGACCAGGCAGTTCCATGAACTCCTCTACCGTTCTCAATGATTCTACTCGAGCCCAGGGAATCGGCTCCGCAACTCGCGCAATGCAGCGTCCCTGGCCTCTTCTGTGGTCTTCAACAACCCCGGCGGCTCTTCGGCGTGGTGGTACCAGGACGCGAACCGCCCATCGATGATTTCGGCTGCGCGTCTCACATCATCAGCTGTCGGATTGGGACGAGCCTTCCGAAACTTCCCCCACAAGAAGATGTTTCCAGGGAGCTCAGCGACCCGGTGAACGGAGCGTGCGCGGCACACCCGGCCAGAAGCAGCGCTACCGAGCCGAGCACGTAGAGACGCCACCACCCGATTCCTCGCGAAAGTGAACCTGGGTTCCGAGCGGCCATGGCACCCATTGTCCCCGCTCGCGCAACCGACGTCCATCGGCCGCGCCTCGTCTGCTGAGTCAGGGACACGCTCGAAACTGGAAGCTCACATGACCTGAGCAGTAGCCTGCGGGGTGATTCCGTGAGTAGTGTCCCGGAGCGTGACTTGTCGGTTCACGTTCAGGGCCCGTCCGCCGCACGCGTCCCGCGGCCTCCCCGCGAAGGGAGCGATTCCGGAAGGTGCGTGGCCCGCCCTACCCTGGAGGTCCCACACATGACAGAAGATCTGAAGAAGCCTTCCGAGACCCGCTCCTCCGAACCCGGCCTCCCAGGCCCCCGCCAGCCCCCACCGCCCCCACTGACCCGAGGCACCCGGGTGGGCGGCTACTCGTTGGAGGATCAGCTGGGGACGGGAGGCTATGGCACCGTGTACAGCGCGCGCTGCGGGGAGAGCGCCGTCGCGCTGAAGATCCTCCCGTTGGAGACCTCCGGGGGCTGGGAGGAGCGGGAGGTGGACGTGCTCCGCCGGCTGAAGCACCCCCACGTGGTGCGGCTGCTGGGGTACTTCGACTGGCCGGAGAACGCTCCCTACTACCGCGTCCTCGTCATGGATCTCGTGGAAGGCTCGCCCCTGGACGAGTGGGCACGCGGGTTCAACCCGTCGGCACTCGAGGTGGTGTCGCTGCTGCTGCCGCTGCTGGAGGCACTGGAGGCGGTGCACGGCTCGGGCGTGGTGCACCGGGACGTGAAGGTCTCCAACATCCTGGTGCGCGCCTCGGATGGACAACCGATGCTGGTGGACTTCGGCGCGGGCTCCTACACGGGGGCACCGCAGCTCACGTCCACGCTGCCACCGGGCACCGCGGAGTATCGCGGTCCCGAGGTCTGGGACTTCTTCCGCAATCACGTGGGCGAGAAAGAGGCACGCTACTCACCCAGTCCCGCGGACGACCTGTGGGCGGTGGGCATCGTGCTCTACTGGCTGCTGGCGGATCGCCTGCCCTTCACCGGTAGGGATGTCCTCGCGGTGGGCAGGGCCGTCCTCACGCAGGCGCCCGTGCCGCCCCACGTCCACAACGGCCGCGTCCCGAAGGCCCTGAGCCACGTGTGCCTGCGCATGCTGGAGAAGCGACGCGAGGCCCGGTACGCGAACGCGTGGGAGGTGCGCGCGGCGCTGCTGGCCCTGAAGGCGCGAGCGAACAAGTCGTGGCAACTCCCCCTGTTCGAGCCCCGGAGCCCACACAACGCCACCACAAGCTCCGCGCCAGCACTGGCGGACGGGCAGGACCCCCTGGCTCGGATGGTGAGACTCGCACGGCAGCCACCGCGCCGAGGAGAAGCAGTGAAGCAGGTGCCGGCGCCATCGGGAGCCGGCTGGCTGGCGGTTTTCCCGTCCCTCATCCGTGGCGCCGCATGGGCCGGGATGGCGTTGGGGCTGGGGGGCTTCACCCTGGCCTCGGACTCATGGCCAGGCACCTCGCCACATGCGCAGCCGCCCTCTGCGGTAGTACACGCGACCCTACCTTTCATGTCCCCCGAGCCCTATCCCATACAAGGAGACACTTTTTTCCAAGTTGTCGCGCCGCCGTGGAAGTCGCCGGATGTTGGTGGGGACGCGGCGCCCAACGGGAAGGTCCTCCCCGCGCCCGTCGTCAACGTCAGACACGGAGAGAAAAACATGCGCGCGAAGAGCAAGAAGAACGTCTCCCCCGCCCAGGAGGAGAAGAAGCACGTGGAGAACTACAACCGACTCAGCGCGATGTGCGCCGCCGGGGTACTGGCCATCACCAGTTCCGCCTGCACCGCGCCGTCCGCCCTCACCCAGAACTTCGCCAGGACCTTCGACACCCCGGAGAAGCTCAACAGGGAGGAGTTCGCGATGACGATGAAGTGCCCTCGCGAAGCGGTCGAGTACATGAAGAAGCATGGCATCGAGATCGGGAAATTCTACGACAGTGTCTGGTCGGAGAGAGTCCCAATGGAGATTCCCATGGAACAGATCTCCGAGAACGAACAGGTGGATCTGCCGGCACCGTTCGCCAGAACCCGACATGAACAGAACAAGTCCTTTGGCAGCCTGCCCATCAGTACCAGGCCCCAGGCGTTCACGGGACCACTCGTCATCCATGAGAACCGCATTCATGCCCGTTTCGTCAACTACACCTACTACGATGAGGGGCTCGTTGGCCCGAAGGAGGATGCGAACTTCTTCGGTCCCGTATGCATGGAGGCCTGGCACAATGGCGAGCCGGGTGTCCCCTACCTTGGCAAGGGAAAGGGGAAGAACACGATCAGGACCTTTGCCCGCATCCAGCTCCGGGCAGTGGATCACTGGTAGACTTCATCACCCGCACCGGGAAACGGTCCTTACGTGCTCTCCGCCCCCCTTGCCCCCCTTCTTGTCTGGCTCCTCACGGGTACTGCTCCGCCTTCCAGCTCACAAGCATGTGAGCAGGACAGGCGGCGCATCGAGCTGACACAGACCTCCCCTCATGATTTCCAGGAGGTGTGCATCAGCGCGGGGTTCGTCACCACACTGCTCTTCGATTCACGCATTCACGCAGAGCAGATTGAATTGGAAGCAATGGAGGACTTCACCGAGGTGGAAGCCAGTGGGCGTCTCCTCTTGCTCGTTCCCTCGAGCAGGCTGGAGGCGGGGAGACGCCTACGGCTATCCGTGAAATTCGAGGATGGTGAGGCGCCTGCTGGCGCGACCTTCATCCTCGTGGTGGACCCCCTGAGAGCAGAGCGACAGGTGGAGGTGGTCCGTCCTCGGAGAGCCCTGGAAGCATGTCGACGCGAGTTGGATGTCGTAAGTGTCAGAACCAGGCAATTGCAGCTCGAACTCGAGCACCTACGCGCACGTGTGGTTCAAGAGAGGAACCTCGAGAGAGCCGCCTTGTCGGAGATGGAGAACGAAGGCAAGCTGATCGTTCGGAATCTGAGCAAGGACGTCACCTGGGATGAAAAAGCAGTGTTGGCCCTGAAGCTCATCAGTTACCGCGCCGTGCGCACCAAAGGGTCCATGCTGCTTCAAGTGGAGCTGACGCTTCCGCGGAGTGCCCAGCCCTGGCGCATCAACGATCTCACGCTATCCGCCAGTGGCATGACGAAACAGCGATATACCAGAATCTGGCAAGCTCCCACGCTCGCGAATGATGGCTTGTATTTTCTGCTGACATGTGAAGTGGAAATGGACGAACCCAGCGCCCTGCATGAGCTCGTCCTGACGACACAAGGGGGCCAGGCGTTGACCATCGGGAACATCTCGATTCCTTGAGCCACGCGAGGGAGGCGCCAGACCATGACGGCGCGCGGCAGGCTCAGGGTGAGGCGCCGCCTCCCTGCGGAGCGTCAGCGCACCGGTACCCTCGGTAACGTGACATTTCCGTAGCTTCCGAGCCCGGGCCCTCAGAGGACTTGCTGCATCCTGAGGAGGGCTCCCGACCAGGTAGTTGACGGGCGTACCCGCATTTTCATGTAGTTCCGAAGCGACGGCTTGCACACCGCGTCGCCTCTGGAGGTGCACCGTGTCCACCCGTCTTCTTGGCCCGCGTCCACTTGGCGTTCGGCTGCGCCCCTTGCTGAGCGATTGGTTTCTCCTCGTCCTCTTCCTCCAGGGCTATTTCTTCTGGGGGGAAAGGCCAGCGCCATGTTGAAGGAGTACCGGAGTCCTGAGGCGGGGGAGGGCGGCGGTACGCAGCTCGAAGCTCGGCGGAGCTCGCGCGGCCGGCCCTGGCTTGCCTCGCGTGTCTTGGTGCTGGTGGTTCTCGGGCTGCAGGCCGCGTGCGCGACCAGCTACCCCATGGGCGGAACGCTCACCGGCACGGCGCGCAGCTGGCGGCGCGGGGGTGGTGCCCAGGTGGCGGCCGAGGAAGTGCGCGAGGACCTGGTGGTCGGCAACCTCCGGCGCGCGGCGAAGCTGCCCTGGACGGACGGGGGCCGGTGCGTCGTCGAGGAGTCGGGCCAGCCATGGGCCGACCTGGTAGAGCGGTGCTTCTACGCGCTCGACCACGAGCGGGTGCGGTTCAGGGACGCCACGGGGCGGTGCTCGGTCGCCTCCGCGGGCGCCGGGGCCTTGGGCATCGGGCTCTGTGTCCTCGCGGCCCCGGAGCTGGTCGTGGGGGCCGTTGTCGTCGCCGGCGTGGTGGTGGTGGGTTACGCCATTTCAGAGGCGCTGGAGGCCTACGAGAAGCGTGGGCGTCCCCAGGTGCGTCCACCTCCGACGCGGCCCGTGCCGGAGACACGGCCGGTGCCAGAAGCGCAGCCGGTGGCCGAGACGAAGCCCGTCTCACAGGAGCCCCAGAAGAAGCGGCGGCCCAAGACGCAGCCGGAGGGAGAGGGCAGGCCGCCCCCGCTGCCACCCGAGCCCACGGACAGGGAGCGAGACCGCAAGTGCGAGGCCACGCCGGTGCCGCACTCAGGCGGCAACAAGGCCCACAACAGGTGCGCCGACTGGTATCCGCCCAACCGCTGGCCCGGGATGGATGCACATGTAGATGGCAGGGACTTCGACGCGCTCCAGGTGGGAGTGCGTGTCCTGTGGGAAATCAAGGTCGAGTACTTCGACGGATACAGCGACTTCATCAAGGGGATCACGGTCAAGAAGGAGGTTAAGGAGTTCAGGGCGTACAGGGCGATAGCTCTGGCCTGTGGGTATGCCTTCAAGGTCGGGGTGATCAGCGAGGCCCACAAGGCCGCTCTCCTGGAGGAAGACGCCAGCTTTGATATCGTCGTCACAGGGTGCAAATGATGACTACTCGGGCTCGCCTCCATCTGCATGTCTACGCGCCAGCTCTCACGAGCGACGACGGGCGCCCGCTCGCGGCTGTTGAAGGGATGGAGCGGTCACTCCCTGGCTTGCGGTTGGCGTGGCGGGTCTCGGAGTCGGGGCGGCCCATCGCGCTTACTCAGCGCGCGACGTGGCTGGCGAAGTCCGCTGCAGACGGCGAGTTTGGGTTGCTGTGCAATGGGGACGAGAGCTACCCGGTGCTGATGGACGGGCAGCAAGAGAGCGCGATCGCGAGTCCGGGGCGCGAGCCGTTGCTTATCGTCCATGCGAAGCTCCCGCAGGACGAGCCCGTTGTCGCTGCTGCTGGGGACATGCTGGAAAACGTCGCGGAGGGCGTGCGCGCCAGGTGGGGAACCGTGGCGCCCGGCCCCGTGAGGTTGGTCATCGCTGCGCAGACGGGCCCGAAGTCGGGGGGGCCGCAACCACCTCCCCACGGGCTTCCAATGCTCAAGCTCCCGTGGAACATCCGCTCACCCAAGGTTCCCCAGTACCTCGGGTGGATCAACTACTGGTCCGCGGCGGCCGCGGAGGCCATCGGCTTCCCGGACCCATCCCGCGATGCCGAGTTGCTGGCGCGGGCCCGGCGGACGGCGTCGGGTGGGTGGGTGGTGAGCCTCACCGCGGCGCCCCTCGACTTGGACAAGCCCGAGCACCTGAACGCCCTCAAGCGAGGCTATGAGCGCTTCCCGGAGATCGGTGGGCGCTCGGAGGCGTGAAGAGGCTGCGATGGAGGGGACGCGCCGAGCGTTTTTACGCTCTGCTGCCCGGCCAGCCTGTTCTTCAACCCACGGACCGTGCAGAAGAGCGTCTACTCCGCCCATGCGCCCGAGGATTGGCGGTGTAATCTGGCGCGCAGCTTCAACTTCTCTCGTGGCCATGACACCATCCCCGGGTTTCCCTTTACCTCCTGAAAGCCGACCCATGCGCTTCGCAGTGCTTAGTACAGTGCTTGCCGTACTTTTCACGTCTCGCAGTGCTCAGGCGGCATGTGAATGCTACCAATCCGATGGTACCGGTACCACACCAGGAGGAGGCTACCTCGCCCTCGTCTCGGTGCCGTGCACGTCGACGCCCCCAGGGTACGCATGGATCAAGCCGCGAAATCTGAGCCAGAACGAGTCTCCTAACTTGCACATTGCGGTACCAGCGTCGTGGACGTGGAACGGTTGCACCTACGTGGACTTCATGTTCAGGGACGCCAATGGCGTGCCGCGCATCGTGATGTTCTACTCCGGCATTGAGGGGTGTTCCACCCAACCGCCCAATGTGCAGCCGGACGTTACGCCCCCAGACTCGGAACGCCAGAGCACATACTGCCCCAGCCCCAGCACCTATGTGGCGAACGCGTATGGTGTTGAGCCATCGTGCATTGGCGCAGAATACGAGGCACGGGCCAAGGTGAACGCCCAGGCCTCCAGTACATGCCCCGGGCCGGGACCAACATTTGGGCCTTGTATCGGGTCATGGACGGTCAGCGCGTGTCAGAGAGTCGGGTTCTCGTTTCGCAGGGTTGATGTTCAGCTTTCATACTCTTGCAAGGCATTCCAGAGCTACAATCTCTGCCAGTAATTCCGCTCAAAGAGGACGGCTGGACTGCGGAGGACCAGGCCTTTCGACCAGTTAAGAAACTCTGGGAGGAGTGCGACGCGGGGAACTTCTAGCGAGGGTACTCCCTACACCGCCTCCATCTCGTTGAGTTCAGGTGCATACGCCGGCAGGTAGTAGAACGTCAGTCGCGCGCGCCAACTGCGCCGGCTCTCAGACGATTCGTAGGAGACAAGGTGTCGAACGATTCCTTTGACACCTTTTCCGGGTATGTAAGGGTCCGTCTTCCACTCTCGGTGAAATACGTTCCTGCCTCACAACCTACTGTCCGGGAAGTCAACCGTGAAGAACGCGATGAAACAGGCCGTACTCGTCATGGCCGCGATTCTTGTGGCCTCCCTCCCAGTTCGCGCAGGCGCTGCGGAGCGCTGCTATCTGCTCACGGACCCGAGCCTGCCTTCCCAAGCCACCCCGCTCAATCGGACGCAGACGAGCTGTGCAAGCCCCCCGGCAGGCACGTGCTGGTGGCATGTCGAGGCATGGAATTCCAGTCCACCGCCCTATGATCTCTTTCTCGCGGTGCCGGCATCGTGGCACTTCGGCGACAGCTGCCGGTTCTTCAATTACGGAGGGGCTGACAGCGCTGGCCACCCCATCGTGTCGTGGTTCTTCGGGCTCTTCTGTAGCACCCGTGGGTTTCCCTCGGCGGATGGCGGTCCACGACGAGAGACGACCGACGTGATGCGCTGAGGGCCGCTCCCCTCTGAGCCATCGCTGGCAACCGCCTTGCACAGCGCGCC
>NZ_JANKBZ010000049.1 GCF_024623785.1 Archangium lipolyticum | reverse complement strand
GGCAGTAAGGGGCAGGGCGGGTAGGGGCAGTAAGGGGCAGGGCGGGTAGGGGCAGTAAGGGGCAGGGCGGGTAGGGGCAGTACGGGGTAGTGGCAGTAAGGGGTTGGGCGGGTAGGGGCAGTACGGGGTAGTGGCAGTAAGGGGTTGGGCGGGTAGGGGCAGTACGGGGCAGTGGCAGTAAGGGGTTGGGCGGGTAGGGGTAGTACGGATGTGACGAGGGGCGAGGGCCACTCGTGAAGCCGGCTCAGGGGTTTGGGGATAGGGATTGGGGAGCCGGTCCTCGACGGCACAGTCAAGTCGCGAGGACCGGTTTGCCTGACCCATGACGAGCCATTGAGACACCACGAGTCATTGAGCGCATGCCGAGACGGCGCGGCCTTTCGCGCCGCACCTGTCTCGGAGCGGAAGGTGTCTCTTTCCACAGAAGAGCAGGTGTGCTGCCTCTCGCGCATGTCGGCGCGCTCGGCTACACGACCTCCATGCTCCCCCTCACTGCTCCAATCGCTCGGGCAGTGATTGGCTCGATAAAAGCCCTCATCCCTGCCGGCTTCGCGCCGCACGTGCGAGCCGCTCCGAGAGTCGGCGGAGGTGGTCGATGAGCTCCTCCGGTTCATGGACCTCGAAGTCGAACCCCAGGAAGCCCAGGTGGAAGGCGAGGTTCTCCAGGCTGTCCCCACCCGTGAGCACCAGGCACCGGTCCCCTTCCAGGGCCTCGATGTGCCCGGCCACTCCGGACAGCCGCTCCGCGACCACCCGCGCCGGGGCGTGGATGGTCACCCTGGCGCGATACCGGTAGGCATCGGTGGAGATGGCCTGCGACACGTAGGCGGCGACGTCCTCGGCAGGCAGCGGACGGGCTCGGAACCTCGGTCCGGTGGCGGGCTTCGGACCGATGCGGTCGACCCGGAATGTCCTCCACTCCTCCCGGTCCAGGTCGTAGGCCAGCAGGTACCAGCGAGAGCTGGTGTGGACCAGCCGGTAGGGCTCCACCTGGCGTTTGCTCGCCGCCCCCTCCCGGGCGCGGTAGTCGAAGGACAGGCGCTCCACGTCGCGGCAGGCGTTGGCCACGACGGCCAGTGTCTCCGCGTCCACCGAGGGACCGGACTCCCCCAGCCGCACGCTGACGCTCTGTAGCGCGTTCACCCGGCGCCGCAGCCTCGAGGGCAGCACCTGCTCGAGCTTGGCCAATGCCCGGACCGAGGCGGCCTCCAATCCCTTCACGGGCCCGGACGCCGCCGCGCGCAGGCCCACGGCCACCGCCACCGCCTCCTCATCCTCCAGCGGGAGCGGGGGCAGCTCCTTCCCGGCCCCCAACTGGTACCCACCACCCACGCCCGCCGCCGCATGCACCGGGTACCCCAGGCTGCGCAGCCGATCCACGTCGCGGCGCACGCTGCGCTCGGTGACCCCCAGCTGCTGCGCCAGGTCTCCACCCGCCCACACCCGCCGGGATTGCAGCAGTGCCAGCAGCTTGAGCAGCCGGGCCGACGTCTGGACCATGCGGGTTCCTCCCATCGCGGACCGAATCTGTCCGCGACCCTTCCTATCTTCTTCCCGTCACCAGGACGAGCCCGGAAGGGGCCGTCCCCATCCAGGAGAACCCTCCATGAGCAACTTCTCGGGCCTTCGCACCTACCGGGGCAGCTGTCACTGTGGCGCCGTCCGCTTCGAGGCCGAGCTCGACCTCGGCGCCGGGACGACCCGCTGCAACTGCACCTACTGCAGCAAGAGCGGATGGTGGGGGTGCCACACGAAGCCGGCGGCCTTCCGCCTCCTGAGCGGCCAGGAGAGCCTCGTCCGTCTCGGCAAGACGCCGGCCGCCGACCGGGACCGCTGCAAGACCTGCGGCCTGGAGCCGTTCGGGCACGGCGACATCCCGGAGCTGGGAGGGGAGTACTACTCCGTGAACATCCGGTGCCTCGACGGCGTGGACCTCTCCGGGGTGCCGGTGCACTACCTGGATGGGCTCCATGACACCTGGGGCCTGATCGCGGAGGGCTCCTACGTCAACCCGTTCGGCAAGGCGGGCGGCCTCGCCTGACGAGGCGAGGGGGGGTCAGGTCTTCTCTATGAAATTGTCCGCGGTGACCGGAATGGCTGGCGGATTGTTGATGAAAATCACGATCCGCTGCAGGTTTTCATCCGGGAGACTCGCTTCTCGGTTCCAACCTGTAGTCGGTCGAACACGCCCGGATGTGACACCGTGGCTGGCGGACGTCCGTGCACCAGAGGTGATGTCCAGGCGGGTCGAGCCGCCAAAGCCCCCCGCGATCATTGGCTGGTCTCGGTGACAGACCGGCCCAGGTAGGTCATGAGATGTGTCACCCGGTCTTCTCGTAGATGAGATTGACGGTATTTGCGTCGATGCGCGCGCGGTGGGACCCGGAAGGGCCGCCGGAAAGGGAGGGGGTGGCTTTTTTACAGGATGCCCGCGCAATCGTCCTGGAGTCGCACCTGGCCTCGCGGCCTATCTCCTTGAAATCAGAGGGGCTCAGGCATCACGGGAGTCCGGCACGGCGAATGCTATGGCTCTTCCCCGTGGTCGACAGGGGTCGACGAGCAGTACGGGGCAGGTCGGGCGGTAAGGGTTGGGCGGGTAGGGGTTGGAGGGGTTGGGCGGGTAGGGGTTGGGGGCAGTACGGGGCAGTGGCGGTAAGGGGTTGGGCGGGTAGGGGCAGTACGGATGTGACGAGGGGCGAAAGCCACTCGTGAAGCCGGCTCAGGGTATGGGGAAGGGATTGGGGCGCCGGTCCTCGACGGCACAGTCAAGTCGCGAGGACCGGTTTGCCTGACCCATGACGAGCCATTGAGCGCATGCCGAGTGTTACCGAGCACGCCGGATGAGGGAGAAGTGGGCCCGGGCGAGCAGGGGCGGGGCGAGCTCTACCGGGCGCTGGTGGGACGCTACGGGTTCCAGCAGTTGGCGGGTTGGTCGCTGATCCGAACCCAGAAACGCGTGTCGCTGCGGACGTTGCCGTACGAATACCAGGCCCAGCCACCACCGCTGTGGTGGAACTGTGCCATCTGCCAGCCCGCACCGAAATAACTGGCACAGAGTTGGTCCGCCGCCGATTGGCTGGTCAGCCACGTGCCAGGAACGGGTTGGGTCGTCGCGATGTTGCCACCGACCCATCCGTTATAGAAGTCGGTCCACAGGTTGCTGGGCTTGGGCGAGCCATCCAATTTGATACAGAGAATGGGCAGTGCCACCATGCATGAAGTATCCCCGGCATAGGCGTTACAAGAAACCCCGCCAGCATGGCACCCCACCTCGTCCACGCCAGGGGCGTCCCCGTGGTTCATCTTGCCCCACGTCATTCCCCTCCCGCCACTGGCGAAGGCTGGAATGGCACCAAGGGCAATGCACACCACTCCAGCTGCTCCAAAGCGAACAAACCTCATTCTCGCCCCTCCTTGAGTGTAAAAGGCTGGATTGCCTTGCTCGGCCGACATCTCAAGAGCCGAAATCTCGGCGGAGCGAGGAAAAGGTGAGGGGCTGCTCCTGAATTGGCAACTCAGGGCTGCTGAACAAAGACAGGAATTCCATGTCAATGACTGGGATTGTTCGTGGCGAATGAAGGAGTGGCTCGCGAGGGTGATGGGCTGAGTCGTACCGAAGGGCAATGGGACCGAGCGGTATCAGCGAAGTGTCCGGCAAATCCTTGGACATGACCTCGAAGCGACACGCGGAGGTGCTTCCGGGCGTGAAGTCGAGCAACTGGTCCGAGGGTCGGACCAGTTGGTGCAACTCGCGGCAGGCCGGTCAGTGCACCGTCCGGGGCGGTGCGTCTTCCCCGTCATCGCCCGCATCGCGCGGAGGTTCGCCCCCCGCGAGCAGGGCGAGCAGAGCCTTCGTCGTGAGCCGGGCCGCCACATCCGTGCCCTCGAGCACCTCCGCCACGAGCGCGCGCTTGTCCGAGTGCGGCGAGAGGAGCTGCTCCTCGAGCGACCCCCCGGGCGATGAGCCGGTACACCGTCACCGGCTTCGTCTGGCCGATGCGGTGTGCCCTGTCCGTGGCCTGGTCCTCGACCGCCGGGTTCCACCACGGGTCCAGATGAATGACGTCGTCGGCGGCGGTGAGATTGATGCCGGTGCCTCCCGCCTTGAGCGAGATGAGGAACACCTCGCCCTCTCCGTCCTGGAAGGCTTGATGGCCACCTTCATCGACTCCGTCCTGTTGGAGGGCACCCGCTACACGTCGCGCGGGAGCAGTGACCTGCTCTACCTGAAACTGACGCCGTAGGAGCCGGTGCCAGTAGGGCACGCGTGTCAGGGGCTCGCCACCCGGCGAGCCCCTGCACCCTCGGATTCCAAGGGGTTGGCGCTCGGCGCTCGCGGCGCGCTTCTTGCGGCAGGCCGTGGCCGCAAAGGAGAGCCGACATGCGTTCCAATCACTGGGTGTGGGGGGGCCTCGTTGCCTCGGTGTGGCTCATGGGCTGCCCCTCCACGGATGGACATGGTGGAAACCCCGAACCTTCTTCAGACTCAGGTACAGGGCCCGCCCCCTTCTTGATCAAGGACATCAACGAGACGATCCCTCAGGCCGCCATGCCGCGACAGGTCGTCACCGCGGGCGGTACCACGTTCTTCACGGCGACCGATGCCACCTCGGGCACCGAGCTCTGGAGGACGGATGGGACGGCAGAGGGCACGCAGCTCGTGAAGGACCTGCTGCCGGGACCCCTCTCCTCGTCTCCGTTCTCCCTGACGGACAGGGCCGGGACGCTGTTCTTCTTCGCCCAGAGCATCCTGGGCAGTCACACGCTGTGGAGGAGCGATGGAACGCCAGCGGGCACGGAGCCCGTGAAGGACTCGCTCGACCCGAGCTCGGGCCTGGAGCAGTTCGGCGAGCGGCTCTACTTCCGGAGCAACGACGGCCACGTCCTGTGGGAGAGCGATGGAACGCCGGAAGGCACGCGCAAGGCGCTCACCTTCATCGGCTACCAGTCCGAGGGCTCATACTGGGAGACGAAGCTGAACCGCCTCGCCGGGAGCGTGAATGGCACCCTCTTCCTCGATGTGCAGAGGAACACCCGGTCTGGCACGGGGTCGCGCTCGGCGCGGGAGCTGTGGCTGCGCGCCGACGACGGCATGACGACCGAGGCCTGGCTGATACTGCCTCCGTCCACCCCGTCCTCCACGTCGGGCTCCGACTTCGCGGTGGTGGGCGATGCGCTCTTCTACCGTGGGTTGTCCGATGACGGGACGATCGGCCTGTGGAGGACGGATGGGACGCGCGCGGGGACGGTGCGGGTGCGAGACGTCGAGCCGGTCGCGCTGGCCGCCGTGGGCGGAACGCTCTTCTTCCGGGTCGATGCCGGCGCGAGCGGCGGCACGGAGCTGTGGAAGAGCGATGGCACCGAGGCGGGCACCGTCCGGGTGACGACCTTCCCCCAGAGCGCGCGCCCCTCCGAGCTGACGGCCGTGGGTGGCACCCTCTTCTTCCGGCTCGACGAGGGCGCCAGCGGCGGCGCGGAGCTGTGGAGGAGCGATGGCACCGAGGCGGGCACCGTCCGGGTGCGCGCCTTCCCCGCGGGGGCATTTCCCTCCGAGCTGACGGCCATGGGCGGCACCCTCTTCTTCCGGCTCGACGAGGGCGCCAGCAGCGGTGCGGAGCCGTGGAAGAGCGACGGTACGGAGGTGGGCACGGTGCGGCTGAAGGATCTCGAGCCGGGGACGACGGGCTCGGGGCCCTCCGGGTTCGAGGACGCGGGAGGGACCCTGTTCTTCACCGCCCAGACGGGAGCCAGCGGCCCGGGGGTGTGGAAGAGCGATGGCACCGAGGCGGGCACCGTCCTGGTGCGCGCCTTCCCCTGGCCCACGGGTGACGCCTTCGAGGCGGCGTCCACGACTCCGCCCCCGTCGGCCATGCTGAATGGAACCCTGTTCTTCACCGCCCGGGACGAGACCACGGGCCTGGCGCTGTGGAAGAGCGACGGCACGGAGGCGGGCACCGAGCGGGTGTTGGACCTCTCTTCGGGAGCCTCTTTCTCCTCGATGCTCGCCACCGAGCGGATGCTGTTCTTCACCACCAGCATCCCGGGCATCCCCGGCACCGCCAGCCTGTGGAAGAGCGACGGCACGGAGACGGGGACGGCGCCGGTGGACTCCCTGGCGCCCGCGCTGATGGGCACCTCCACCAGCTGGTCCCGCGTCATGGATGGGATCGTCGTCTTCCAGTCCTCCGGCAGGTCGAGCGGCAGGACCGAGCTGTGGAGGACGGACGGAACGCAGGAGGGCACGGTGCTCCTGACGTCACGCAACCTCGCCATGCAACCCCTGGCGAGCCTCGACGGGGTGTTGCTGCTCACAGCCCCCAACTCGGACAACGCCCTGGAGCTGTGGCGCACGGATGGGACGGCGGAGGGGACCTTCCAGGTGAAGAGCTTCTCCCACGGAGCGCGCATCCTCGTCCACAGCCGGCGCGCGGGTGACGAGGGGCTGCTCTTCATCGTCCACGACCGGGCTTCCGGGCCGATGCTGTGGCGCACGGACGGGACGGAGGCGGGCACGGTACTCGTGAAGGGCTTCCCCATGCCCGGCAGTGAGCCCACCGTCGTGGGCGGACTGATGGCCGACGTGGACGGGACCGTCCTCTTCGTGCTGCGCGGCCAGAATTTCGACTCCGTGTTGTGGCGCACGGACGGGACGGAGGCGGGCACGGTGCCACTCAAGGCCATCTGGCCGGGCGCTCCCCAACAGGGCCAGGGCCAGTTCACCACCTCCGGCGGGAGGCTCTACTTCTGGACCGGCACCTGGGATTTCAATCTCTGGACGAGTGACGGAACGGAGGAGGGCACGGTCCTGTTGAAGGGCTTCGACTCGGGCACGCCCACGTACGAGCCCTTCGTGGTGATGGACGGGAAGGTGTTCTTCAGCGCCAGTGAGGGAGAGGCGGGCCGGGAGCTGTGGAGCACGGATGGGACGGAGGCGGGAACCCGCCGGGTGAAGGACCTCGCCCCGGGAGTGGCGGGCTCGGCGGTCGTTCCCATGAGCACCTGGAAGGGAAGGCTCGTCCTCCGGGCGACCCTGCCCGACAACCCGCGCATGCCGGTGCTGTGGATCAGCGACGGCACGGAGGCGGGCACGGTGCCCTTGCGAAAGGACGACATGGGCCGCATGCCCTACAACCCGTACGCGATCTTCCAGGTGGGTTCGCGGCTGCTCTTCCGCGCCACCACCCCCACCACGGGCTACGAGCTCTGGGGCCTGGAGCTGCCCGACCCTTCACCGGAAGACTCGAGCGGGTGAAGCGGGGTAATCCTCGCTGGCGTAGTGGCTCCCCCGGTCCGAGTGGTGCAGCAGCCCGCGTGGTTGCTGTCTCCCCTCGAGGGCCATGTCCAGAGCGCGCAGCGACAGGCAGGGGCTGGAGCGGCTGTGCCGCTATGGGGCGCGTGGCGCGCTCGTCGTCTGGCGTCGCTGGTGCCTCCGCCTCGGACAAACCTCACGAGGTTCCACGTCCACCAGCTCGCCCACCTTCCTGGAGAGGTTGGCGCGCAGGTACTACAAGGTGGAAGTGATTGGAGGCGAAGGTGAAGGCATATAGCCGGACGGTGTCGGCGCTCTGCTGGACGGCTCGCGCCAGCACTCCTCCCACCACTTCATTCACCTCCGCACAGGGGCGCAGCAACAGCCGCCCCTGGTAGCTCCTGAACATGACGAAGCAGTCGCCCTCCTCCTGGAACATCCTCAGCGGCCAGCCCATCCCCTTCCCCCTTCTTGCGCTTCGTTGACACCTTCTCGGGGGTTTTTTTGGGACGCAGGGCGCGTCATTCCCTCTTTATCCCCCGAGATGCCGAGGCGGCCCAGGTTGCCTCGTGCATGGAGCCATTCCAGCGGGAAAGGGAAGCCCATGGGCGGTATGGAGCCAGTCGGTGGAGCTAGCGACGCGCCGAGGAGGCCCGCCAGCAGAAGGCCACGGCCGACGCGCCGCCCCTCGGCCGTAGGGGCTGGCAGGACGAATTCGTGCATGGCTCGCCGCGAGCCTGTGTCTGACCCATGCGGAATAGGCCGCATGCATAGATGGAGGTGTACATTGACGAAGAATTCAGTGGCACTGTTTTTCGGCGCTGTTCTCCTTGTTGTCAGTGTGTGGGTAGTCCCCACTCCGGCGTCTGCGAGTGAGGGTATCTCGGTGCGTACCCAGTCCCGTGCGTCAGCGGCGCTCAGTCACACGGTCGTGCAGACGGAGGCATGCTCGTGATCGGCTCCATTCCTCGCCGAGTCACCACCACGGGTCAGACGGCGGTCACGAAGCCTCCGGCTGCCAAGCCGGAGGCTGCCAAAGCGCCGCAACGGCCACCCGCAGCCACGCCCTATTTCCAAGACACCCTGGAAAAAGGACGGCCCAGCCCCGTGAACCTCAGCGGCTTCGGGAAGGCGTCACCGGCCGCGGTTTCTGCGCGCGCGGCTCGTCCTGATCCTGCTCATTTTGACGGCCCGAGGTTGCTGCATCTGCCCAAGTGGACGCCACAAGGCCAAGGCTACGACGCCAAAAACGGTGAAGTGCTCACGACCTATTACGGCAAGGAAAAAGGCAAGGTTAAAGTGCTGCTTTCCGTGCAGAACAAGGTCTCGGGCAAAGAGACGCTGCAGGTCTTTCTCGGAGGGAAGGGTGCGATGGCTGGACCCACGCACGGCGGTGGCGTCTCGACGGACGGCGAGTTCGTCTACGTTTCCGACACCAAGCGGATCTACGTCTACACTCGCAAGGAGATCGAGAGGGCGGCGGATCCGAAGGCGAAGACCGAGGCCCAAGCCATTCAGGTGATGGATGTCGAACACCCCAAGGTGGTGGATCCGAATTCGAAAACCAAGGACTTCCTCGCGTCTGGTGGCAGCTACATGACCGTGAAGGACGGCTACGCGTACATCGGCGGGCACAGCGACAAGGACGGTAAAGAGAGGGCTGGTGCCGTCTGGCGCTACAAGATCAACGAGGCGACTGGCTTACTCGACAAGAACTTGAAGGAGGGTCCCATCCGTGCGCCGCACCGCGCACAGGGCATGACGGTGGTCGACGGCGGCCTGCTGTTCACCACGGGGGAGAAGAAGCTGATCTACCAGCCGTTCGACGCGGACACGTTCAAGACGGACTTCACGCGCCAGGTGGATATCAGCAGTGGGTTGATTGATCCCTACGCCCAGGGCGTGAACATCATTGATGGCCAGCTCTGGGTGACGTACGAGAGTGGCTCGTACAAGTACCGCGATAAGCTCAACCCAAAGGACAAGAATGGCGAGAATGGCGAGAATGGCGAGCGCGTATACGCGCCACGGGATCACATCCAGCGAATCCCGCTGGATTATCTGAACCTCAAGGCGGCCGAACTCAAGCCGGGACAACTCAAGGGCTGAGCGTCCGGGGCGGCGCATTCCCACCCCGTGAGGGCGGCCAATGAGCCATCCTTCCCCGCGGCACCATGAAGCTCGAGCGCCATGTCGCGTATAGCGGTGATGAAGCGGCTGGCTGGCCACGTGCGTGGAGGCCCACCGAGCCCTGACTTGCGGCGGCACGGAAGTGACCGCCGAAGTGGGGGGAGTGGGCGATGGAGAACATCGGCATCGACGTACACAAGCGGGACAGCCAGGTGTGCATCCTGGGCGAGGGTGGCGAGGTGGTGCTGGAGCAGCGGGTGCGCACGCAACGGGAGCGGTTGGGGGAGCTACTGAGCAAGCGCCCGAAGGCTCGGGTACTGCTGGAGGCCTCCACCGAGAGCGAGTGGGTGGCACGGTGCCTGGAGGGCTGGGGGCACGAGGTGGTGGTAGCTGACCCCAACTTCGCGCCTATGTACGCCACGCGCAGCCGCCGGGTGAAGACGGACAAGCGGGACGCGCGCACCTTCAGGCTGAAGGCGGAGGTGGCCCCGCTGTTGAGCCTCCTGCTGCACCTCAACGAGCAGATTGCCTTCCTGGACGGGATGCTCGAGCGAGTGGCCCGCCGGGACGAGCAGCTCGCGCGGTTGTGCACGGTGCCGCATGTGGGCCCGGTGACGGCGTGCGCCTTCGCCTCCGTGGTGGATGACCCCAAGCGTTTCAGCGGGCCGCACCAGTTGGAGGCGTACCTGGGGCTGGTGCCGAGTGAGAGAAGCTCGGGGGAGAAACAACACAGAGGCCCCATTACCAAGACGGGAAACAGCCGGGTGCGCTGCTTGCTGATTCAGGCGGCCCTCTCGCTGCCGCGGGTGGGGAAACCGCTCAGGCCTGGACCTGGAGGGCCGCTCCGTGGCTCGTCCCGCTCAGCGACGAGCCGCTCGCCTTCTCCCGTGCGCAAGAGCCCTGACGTCCCGGCCCGCCGTCCTATCGGGGAGCCATGGTGGGCGGCTAACCTGTCCGGATGACCCGCCGCCGAGAGATCCGTGCCGACCATGATCGGACGTCCATCGTCGTGTACCAGGCCTATCCGGACGCCATCGCCGATGTGGCGCTCGAGCGGCAGCGGTTCGGCCCCCCGTTCTCGCTGAACCGGATGACGTGGATCAAACCCAGCTTCTTGTGGCTGATGGAGCGCAGCAACTGGGGGCTCAAGTCCGGACAGGAGCGGATCCTCGCCGTGCGCATCCGGCGGGAGGGGTGGGAGGCCGCGCTGGAGCTCGGGGTGTTGACGGCCTTCGAGCCAGACGCCCACGGTACCCCCCAGAAGTGGGAGCAGGACTTCGCGAGCGCTCCGGTCCACATCCAGTGGGATCCCGAGCGCTCGCTGCGAGGACAGTCGCTCCTCCATGACAGCATCCAGGTGGGGCTGGGGCGGACGGTCATCGGCCGCTACGTCGAGGAATGGATCCTGTCCATCGAGGATCTCACGGAGCGGGTGAGGAAGATTCGCAAGCTCCTCGATGCCGGGCGGGCCGAACAGGCCACGCGGCTCCTCCCGCGAGAGTCCATCTACCCGGTCCCCGCGCGACTGATGCGCCAGCTCGGGATGTAACGGGAGTCACATGGCGTAGGGTGCTTCAACTGTTGCGTCTCGGAAGAGAATGCGGCCGATGAGGCCCTGGACGGCGGCTTTGGCAGTAGTCATGGCGGTCCCGAGCCCCTTCCCCGTCCAACCCGTCTACAGAGTCGTGCGTCGAAGCGCATCCTCGAGTGAGCGCGGCGCGCGACCGGTGAGCCAACGGTTGAAACGGGCCGCGCTTGTAGACGTCTGCAAGCAAAGCCGGCGAGCGCCCGCGAATCAGAATGCACGGCCGAGGCTCGCAGGGTGGGGCAGGAGGAGCGGACCCGATTGCCGGGCGCGAGGGGCCCGCGCTCCTCACTGCCCGAGCGACGAGGGCGGCGGCTTCGCGCTAAGATGCCGTCGCCATAGGTGCCCACGTCATAGAGGGTGACGACGTTGGAGTGGGAGAGGCGGGCCAGGGACTGGGCTTCACGTAGAAGCCGTTGCTGCAACTCCTGCCGTTGGTGCCCCTCGGGGCGCAGCACCTTGAGGGCGACGCGGCGGCCCAGCTCCGGGTCATCCGCCGGGTACACCACACCCATGGCGCCGGAGCCGAGGCGCTCGCGCACCACGTAGCGGGAGACGGTGGCGCCGGGGGCCAGCGGCGGGGAGGGGCTGGACGGCGCCTGAGCGCCATCACCTGCCGCCAGCACCCACTGGCAGTCCGCACAGTGTTCCACGTGTGCCAGGACTTCACCTCTGCGCTCCTCGGCGAGCAACCCCGCCAGGAAGTCACTCAGCGTCGTTTCTTGGGGGCACGTTTTCATGGGGTGAGACTCCATGAGGAGTTCTTGTTCTTCTGTGTGTCAGAGGCTGGGGGCGGTGGTCACGCGAGCGACCAGAAGATTTTTTGGGACGCCGGCCGGGTCATTCCCTCTTTTACCCCCGAATGCCCGGGCAGCCCTTGCCTGGCTGCCTCACGCACGGAGTGGAGATGAGCTTGCCTGGATTTTTGAAGCCTGCTGGCACCCCTCGCCCTGCTTCCGTATCGAGTTCATCGACGCGCCGCTGGACGGGGACCTGCGCGTGGAACGGTTCAGTCGCGTGGCGGCCTTCTCGAAGTTCCACTTCCACCGGCAGTTTTAGCGAGCCGGGGCGTGGGCGTGTCCGTGGTGGACCCCCGCCATATCGAACCGGAGAGTCCAAGGGGAGGGGAGCGCGGACTGCGGCTCCATTGCTGCTGAGTGCTTGCTTGACGGGAGATGGCTCAGGCGGCGAGGTGGCGCACCATTCCTGCCTCGGAATGAAATCAACCGGGACATGCAACACTTTATTCGTGGGGCCGATAAATAGAGCAGTTGTCAGCCTTTCTCGTGTTCCCTCTCGCCGTATCACCATGCGCACACGATGTGCGCCAATAAGGAGACGACAATGCGCTTACCCCCTCCCAATCCCCCTCGTCCCAGGCCTCCCAAGAGCCCAGAGGGACCAGGCAAGACAAAGAAGCCCGATAAGACAGGGAAGCCAAAGGCGCCAAAAAGTCCCGGTGGCAACAGCGTTACGTCCAGTCCGGGGAGTGCGTCCAAAGCCAAGGCCAACACCGACCGCCATCGGGACTCGTTCGAGCTGCCCATTCGTCCCCGGCCGGCGCACCGCACCTGACGGGACTCGTCCGGGTTGGGGGGATGTCAGTGCACCGTGCGGGCCGGCGCGTCTTCCCCATCATCGCCCGCATCGCGCGGAGATTCGCCCCCCGCGAGCAGGGCGAGCAGATCCTTCGTCGTGAGCCGGGCCGCCACATCCGTGCCCTCGAGCACCCCCGCCACGAGCGCGCGCTTGTCCGAGTGCAGCGAGAGGATCTGCTCCTCGATGGTCCCCCGGGCGATGAGCCGGTACACCGTCACCGGCTTCGTCTGGCCGATGCGGTGCGCCCTGTCCGTGGCCTGGTCCTCGACCGCCGGGTTCCACCACGGGTCCAGATGAATGACGTAGTCGGCGGCGGTGAGATTGATGCCGGTGCCTCCCGCCTTGAGCGAGATGAGGAACACCTCGCCCTCTCCGTCCTGGAAGGCTTGAATCCGTCTGGCCCGTACGCCCGCCGCCGTCGCGCCATCGAGGTACAGGTACTTGAAGCCCGCGCGCTCCAGCTCCTCGCGGACCAGCTCCAGGTGCGAGGTGAACTGGCTGAAGACGAGCGCCCGGTGCCCCTCGCTGCGCAGCTCCTCGAGCAGCTCCAGCAGGCGCCTCATCTTGGACGAGGACACGCTGGACTGTGAGTCATAGAGCCGCGGGTGGGACGCCAGCAGCCGCAGCCGGGTCAGCGCCGCCAGCACCTGGAAGCGCTGCTGCTCGTTGCGCAGCCCCTTGCCCTCGGCGCTCACCTCGGCGACCGCCGCCAGCCGCGCGTCCTCGTACAGCGTCCACTCCTCCTCCGAGAGCGCGACCGGAACCTGGATCTCCGTTCGCGAGGGAAGCTCGCGCGCCACCTCCTGCTTCGTGCGCCGCAGCAGGAAGGGGCGCAGCACCCGGGCGAGCGCGGCTCTCGCATCCGGATCCTTCCCGCGCTCGATGGGCCCGGCGAAGCGCTCGCGGAACTGCTCCCAGCTCCCGAGCAGGCCCGGAAACACGATGGTGTACAGACTCCACAGCTCGCCCAGGTGGTTCTCCAGCGGCGTGCCCGAGAGGGCGATCCGGAACCCCGCCTGGAGCTGCCTCGCCGCGCGTGCGCGCCGTGTGTTCGGGTTCTTGAGCGCCTGCGCCTCGTCGACGACGAGCGTGGAGAACGAGACCGCGGCGAGGCTCGCCGCATCGCGCACGAGCAGCCCGTAGCTGACGATCAGCACGTCGTTGTTCGTGAGCCCCGTGAGGCACTTCGTCCGATCGGCCTGGTTCGCATAGAGCACCGGCCGGAGCCCCGGCGCGAAGCGCTCGAGCTCCTGCACCCAGTTGTAGGCGACCGACGTCGGCGCGAGCACGAGCGCGGGGCCGAGCCGCGCCCGGTCGAGCAGGATGGCGATGGCCTGCACCGTCTTGCCGAGGCCCATGTCGTCGGCGAGGCACGCCCCCGCGCCCCAGGCGGCCACGCGGCTGAGCCACGCGTGCCCTTCCACCTGATAGTCCCGGAGCGTCGCCGCGAGCCCCTTGGGCGGCTTGGGCTTCAACGAGAGCGAGGTGGCCAGCCGCTCCGTCAGCAACCGCCACGCGGGAGCGGCCTTGAGCTCCGCGCCCGCGTCGACGAGCGCGCTGATCGCCGGCACGGCTCCGGGGGAGAGCTCGACACGGTTCTTGCCGGTGAACGTGTGGTCCGCCACCGCGAGCAGCCGCTGGCGCAACTTGTCGCCGAGCTCCACCCAGCGGTGGGCATCGACGCGGACGAAGCGCTTCTGCCTCCGCGCGGCATCGAGCAGCACGGCCAGCTCGAGCCGGCCCGCTTCGACCTTCAGCTCGCCCGAGACGCCGAACCAGTCCCGCTTGCGCTCGATCTGCACCCTCAACGCCTCGGGGCCGACGGAGGAGGTGATGTGCGGCTTCTCATCGAGCCACTCGACCTCGAGCCCGTTGGGGGGCTCTCGTAGCGCGGCCACGAGCCGCAGCGCGGCGTCCGTGTCCCCGATGCGGAAGCAGTACGGAGGGCCTTCCTCGGCATCCTCGAGCGGAAGCCCGGCGAGCGCGGCGCGTGCACGCTCGTCCTCGGTCAGGAGCTGCCGGCGCACGTAGACGCGCTCCCCCCCGCGAGAGAGGAGCACGTCCCTCGGTCCCACTCCGGGAGGGTACAGCGGCGCGCCCTCTCCCGGACGCACGAGCAGCTCGAGCTCCAGCGAGATGTCCGGGAGGAGCCGCAGACGCACGACGGTGCGCGTCTCCGTCTGCAGCTCGCGGCCCTTGAGCGTGTTCGGCACGACGAGCGGAAGGCGGGCCTCGAGGCGCGACAGCCTTTCGAGCAGCTGCTCGTGGCTCTCGGGGGGGAACCGGTCGCCGTGCTTCTCGAGCACGTTCCACATCTGCCGGGCCTCCTCGTTCACGTCGATGAGGAGGCACCGTGCGCGCTGCTCCTCGACGGTGAACAGCGGCTCTCCCGGAGCGAACGCCCGGAGCAGGGAGCCCAGCAGCTTCGGGTTGAAGCGCTCTCCCTCCACTGAGGGCTCCAGGCGGATGTGGTCCTCGGCGGCCAGCGCGGTGAAGCCCAGCCGGACGCGCTTCACCTCGACCGGCTCGTCCGGACGGAGATCCGTCACGACCCGGGGATGACCGGCGAGTGCGAGGAAGGCCCGCGAGGGGTACGTCCCCGCGGCCCGCGAGGCGGGAGCCCACGAGGCGAGGTGCTCGGCGATCCGCAGCTCCGCCTCGGACAGCAGCTCCCGGTGTTCCTCGAGCAGCCGGGCCGCCGTCATCCTCGCGCCCGTGCTGAGCGTTCCGCGGCGCGTCTGCTTCTTCACGAGCGGCGAGACGGTGAGCGTTCCGAGCTCGTGCTCGATGCACCACCACACCTCGATGGAGGCGCGAGGCTTCGCGGCCGCGGCCTCGACGAGCTCCAGCTCCTTGAGCGCGCGGGCCCAGCTCGGGCGGAGGAGCTCCTCGGCGATCGCACGGGCCTCGGCGGCACGCGGAGGGCTGTCGAGCAGGTCCAGCGTCGTGTCGATCAACGCGAGCACATGCGTACAGCCGCGTTGCCGGGTGGAGCAGTTGCACTCGGCCTGGCCCGCGCCACCGCCGGGGAAGGTCAGCCGCGCGGAGACGCTCACGGTGGAGTAGTCGGGACCGGGGCGGACCACCCGGTCGCGCTCCTTCCACGTCAGCGCGCAGGTCTGGGCGTCGAAGCCCCAGGTGCCCTGTGCGCGCCGCTCGCGGGAGCGCGGAGAGGCCTGGAGGCGGAGGGGGCGCCGCAGCTCCAGCAAGCGGGACCAGAGCGGAGCGAGCACGGTGTCCGGATGGGCCTCGCGACGCGCGGCCTCTTCCGAGAGAGCCTGCTGGACCGAGGTGGCTTCGGCATTCAGGTAGTCCCAGGCGGCCTCGGGAATGGCCGTCTCGAGCCCTCTTCCGCGAGCGCCGCCGTGGCGCAGCGCACCTTCGCGGGAGCCGACGTCGCGGAGGGCAAGGCCGTTCAGGGCGAACCGGAGCCCGTTTCGCTGAGCCTCGTTGAGCGGCAGCTCCGGGAGGACGATCTCGGCGGAGACGGAGAGCGCGTACTGGACCTGGTGTGCCTCGGCCCAGTGCTCGAGGTCCTTGCGCGTGGAGAAGGGACCTTCCCGTGCTTCTTGCGAGGGCGTCTCGTCGAGCGGTTCCGGCGTCCCGGGAACGTGGCCGCGCTGGGCGAGGAACGAGAGGCCGAGCGCGACGGCGTGCTTGCAGACACCATCCCAGGCCGGACAGGTGCAGTGGGCCACGAGGGCGCCGCGCGGAGCGGACACCCGGACACGGTACTGCTGTGTTCCCGAGACGAGTCCCTCGAGGGCATCGTTCTCGAGGACACAGGAGAGGACACGGCCCTCGCGCCAGTAGGCTTCGCCGCGGGCGAACGCGTTTCCAGCGGTGGCGCGGAGGTTCTCGGTGGTGAGGAGCGCGGGCAACGACACGGGCGGCGGACTCTAACCGCGAAGTCGCGGCGGGCCGACACTTCTCGCATCGGAGCTCTTCGCCTGCCCGGCTGCTCACTGGCTGTCCGCTCCGGAAGGCTTTCCCGGAAATGTGTCGCCGAGTTGCTGGTCAAGCGTCCGAAAGCCCGGTACCGGTGGAACCCTGGCTGGGTGGGGCCATACTCTGACGAGCGCTTCCTCACGAAGCGCCTGTCATTGCACGGAATTCCAGAAATATTCTCTCTTTGCGGCTTCTCGCCAATGCCATTGATTATGCCGGTCTCCGTGCTCTTGACAGTCTGAATGTGACCGGGTTAATGTTTTTTCAATTTTTATTAAAAGGAGACGTCATGGATGATTCGAATGCGCAACCCAAGTCGTTGCTCTCTTTCTTGTACAACGTCATGTACGACGACAAGAAGACCCGCCCGGCCTTCCACGATGATCCAATCCAAGCCGCGCGTAGCTTCGGAATCACTGACCCGACGTTGCTGGAGGCCATCAACACGCTGGGCAAGGAAGAGACCAGCACCACCAGCGGTAATCGGGAGGCCTGGACGCCCATCCTCAATGCACTGGGTGATGAACTGCACGGAGAGCGGAACACCTTCTGGTGAGCCCTTCATCGTTGCATGGTGTTTCGAGTCAGATGGGCGAGCGCGACCGACAGCTGCAGACGGCCACGCAATCCTGGCCCGCACATGTGTCATTCTCCTTGACCGGCAAGTGGTTGCATCGTGAGTTGATCGATGCGTCCACCTCCGTGGGAATCGGACGATTCCTGCAAGACGTGTCGGGTCCTTTCTCTTCCTATTACCTGGAGTGCCGTCTCGCTGAAGGCGAGTCCCGCGTGGATTTCCTGGCGAGCCTCACCTCCGCGTGCGTCCAGGCCGCATATGACTCCGCCACCGTGATGAGGCGGGCCGGAGGTAGCGCGCCTTCGTGGACGGGGGTCGAGCGTTTCTTGAAAGAATGGGCGAATCCGGCCACCCGGCTGCACTCCGAGGTGCCGATGGTCTGGCTGGAATTCGACCACGTGCATGATGCCACCAGCCACCCTCCTGGGCCCAGCTTCCACATGTGTGTGGAGCGCGATTACCTGAGCCGAAGCGGTGGCACCGTGGCTCCGAAGGAGGATGACGGCCGTCAGCGCGAGTTGCTCGCGACTTCGTTCGACATCCTACTGGGTGCTCCACTCCCGCTCGAGCTCTCCCAGGGATTGAGCGTCTGCCTCCAGGCGGCGCGGCCATCTGGACGCATCATCCACGTCTCGGCAATGCTGGCGCGAACACCCGTGGCCATCAAGCTCTATGGCTGTATCCCGGCGCGCGTCTTCCCGGATTATCTGCGGGAAATCGGCTGGCCAGGCTCCTTCGAGGCGCTGAGCCGGCTGATGGACGAGTTCTGCTCACACGAGACGATCGATGAGATGATCTATTTCGATCTGGCGTTCGATGAGCGAATGACAGCCTATGCCGGCATCGTCTTTTCTCAGCCCCAATTGTCCGCAGCCTCCAACAGAGATCCACGGCGAACCGCACTCCTCGAGAGATTGGTGGGGGCTGGACTCTGCACGCCGCACAAGCGAGACGCATTGTCGCAGTGGCCGGGAACTGCTCGAGTGCAATATCCAGGCTCGGTCGAAGTGGCGCGCATGCACCGCTGGCTGGACGTCAAGGTCTCCCTTCATCCCAACCGCCCCGTCGAGGCCAAGGCCTATCTCGGCTTCAGGCCCGCTTTCTCGCTGTTCTAACATCGTATGCGCATTCCATTTCGTCCCCCGGCCATCCGCGCGAGGCGTCCACACCTGCTCATTTCTGGCTGCGCGCTCATTCTCCTGCCCGGTATGGGTTGTGTGACGAAGGCAACCAGGCCGAGTGAGCCGACCCTCCCCGTGAGCTCGACGGCTTCGTCGGCCGTGGCCCTTTCCACGGCGAGCGAACGGGTGGGCTCGGAGCGTCTGCCGACCTTCGAAGGGTCTCGCCAGTTTCTGGACCTCTCGTTCCTGGCGCAGAGCTGGTATTGCCGGTGGATCAATGCGGAGTCAGAGGCGGCCGCGGCTCATAGGACGGCACTGCTCGACATGGCGGAGAAGGACCCAAGGTGGGCGCGGCGGATGATGGATATCTACGCCTGGGATACCTTCCTGGCGATGAACTGGCCGCAAGGTTCGGGTGATGGCGGCCCCAACCAGAGCCTCCCGGACAGCAATGTCTATGTTCCCGTCTGGTCCTCCTGGGCCAGGAAGGACGAGCTGCCGAACAAGTTTTCACCGGATCCCAACCGGAACTGGCGTTGTGAAGGGAACTGTCTGGAGACGGATCTCCCGGGCGAGACGGGCACCGACGCGACGGATCCTCTCATCGCTCAGAACGGCCAGTATGTCTACTTCGAGTCCCGGGCCAACCCTGTCGTGGCCGAGCAGCTCAAGACGTACTGGGAGTCGACGCTGCTGCCGCCGATCACTTTTCGAGCTGGACAGTGCCTGCGAGGGGGGGATCAGTACGACCGGGCTCCCGCGGTCGAACTCAAGCTGGCCTGGAAGGTCCTGGACCCGAAGGTCGATGACAGCAAGCGCTTCTTCATGGTGGAGAATGTCCGCCTGCCCTCCAGGGATTCGGAGCAGGTCGTGAATCTCGGACTGGTCGCCATGCACGTCATGCCGAAGGTGAAGACCCGGGATTGGATTGCGATGACCTTCGAACACGTCGACAACGCTCCCGACCAGTCAGCGGTTGGCGGTGGGAGGACGTGGTCCTTCTTCAATCCAGCGTGCACTCACTGTGTGGAGAACGTTCCATCGAATGGCACCCCGGTGCAGCTCACCCGGACGACTCCCATCGACGCCGACACGCAGGCCCTCAATCAGGAGGTCCAGAGCTGGCTCAGGACCCAGAAGTCGGTCTGGCAATATTATGAGCTCGTTGGCACCCAGAATCTGACTTCGAGCACGCCGAGCCCGGATGAGCTGCGAAATACCGTGCTCGAGGCGTACATGGTTCCCCCCCAGAAGGCAGCTTCGAGCTGCCTCGGGTGCCATGACAAGAGCAAGAGCAGGGATTTTAGTTTTCTGGCAGATGACGTCCTGGGGTGGTCACAGTTGAGCAAGTAGGTCCGGCAAGCCCGCCGGAGGCGCGAGGAGCGCCTTTCCGCGAGCCGCGTTCGCGGCGGCTCGCGGAGCGGCCTCCGGGCGGTGCTCACAGCTGGCGAAGCAGTTCCGCCGCTTCCATCAGGTCACGCGTATCCTGCCCCTCGCTGAAAGCCCCGAGCACGTCCTGCAGCAGGCGGCGGGCGCGGGCTTCCTCGCCGCGTTGCTTCCACAGGCGGGCAGCACTCATCGCGGCTCGCAGCTCCAGGGCCCTGGCCTGCTGCTGGCGGGCGCGCTCCAGCGCTCTCGCGAAGCATTCCTCGGCTCGCGCCTCCGCTCCCGGAGCCGCGAGCGCCAGCAGCAACTCCCCATGAAGCCGGTGGCTCTCTGCCTCGTAGATGCAATCCTGATTCTTCTGGCACACCTCGAGCGCCTCGGAGATCGCGGCCAGTCCTTCCTGCGCACGCCCCACCTGCCGGTAGGCGTCCGCCAGCACGGTCAGCGACCACGCGCGATGCACCTCCGCTCCCGTCTCCGCCCAACCGGCGATGCCCGCGAGCATGTCGGCAATCCCCTCTTCCGCCCGGTTGCTCTCGAGCAACGCCCAGCCGCGCAGAATCCTGCCCTGTGCATGCCACAGCGCCAGGCCCTTCTCCACCGAGGTGGCGATGATGCGCTCGGCCTGTTCCAGCGCGATCGCACCTTCTCTCCGGAGCAGGTGGAGTTGCGTGGAGCGAACCAGTGTATGGACCGAGGTGTGAAAATGGTTCAGCACGGCGGTGAGCCTGGTGGCTTCACGGGAGGATGCGAGCGCCTGTTCCGGATACCCGAGGAACCAAAGGGTCAACGCGAGATAGGAGCGGGTCGAAATCCCAGGCTCGTAGGAATAGAGATCCGCGAGTGCTCCGTGCTTTTCGGGCTCGTGCTTGCGAATGCTTTCCTCGAGATGCGTTCGGGAGGCGCTGAATTCTCCTCTCCAGAGCCGGGTTCCGCCGTTCAAGAGGTGGGCGGGAACGGAGAGCGCCGGATCCCCCTGCCTCTCGGCCATCTCCAGGACCTCCGTCCCGAGTTCGAGGGCGGTGCGGTGCTCCGCCCGCACCGCGTAGAAGGCGCCCAGTCCCCACAGCACCGGGAAGAGCTGCGGCGGCTTTTCCAGTGACTCGCAGAGCGAGCGCGCACGCGTGAAGGCATTGCCCAGACTGGGGGCGGCGTAGCCCTCGGCTGTCATCAGCGCCGGCGCGAGGACGCCGATGATGGCCAGCTCCGTTCCGGCACGCTCACGTGGATCTTCAATGGCATCCAACCAGCCCATCGCCGTCCGGCAATGGGCGAGGGTCTGGCTGGTCGCCGCACGTTGGAGGGCACTCAACGCCGCCCGCCGCGTGTAGTCGATCGCCTGCCGTTTCTGATCCGCCGCCGCGTGGTGATGGGCGAGCAGCTCCGGGTGCTCCGAGACGGTCTCTGGGAATCGCTCCGCCAGGGCCCTGGCGATGCGCGCATGCACTTGTTGCCGTGAGCGCTTGAGCATGGTGTCGTAGGCCGCGTCCCGGATCAGTGCATGTTTGAAGACATACATGGAGCTCCTCAGCCGGCGCCTGCGGTAGATGAGTCCTGCCGAGATGAGCTTGTGGAGATCCTCCTCCAGCGTGGGTTCGGCGAGGGGACTCACCGCCCGGAGCAGCTCGGCCGAGAACTCCCGCCCGATGGCGGAGGCGACCTGGGCCGTCTCCTTGCTCCGGCCGAGGTGATCCAGCCGTGAAACGAGCGAGTCGCGCAGACTGGCCGGAACGAAGACGTCGGACAGTGGGCGCTCGAGCATGTAGGCGCCGTTGCGCTCCACGAGGACACCCGACTCCGTCAGGGTTCGCAGGAGCTCCTCCACGAAGAGCGGCACGCCGTCGGTGCGGTTCGAGAGCTGCTCGAGCACCTCGGGTGGAAGTGGCCGGTTGTGGGTGAGCTGCAGGGCCAGATGGTCGACTTCGGCCCGTCCGAGGCGTCCGAGCTGAAGCGGGAATACCGTGGCCAGCCAGGGAGGGGTGAGCTCGGGCCGGGTGGTGAAGAGGGCAAGGACCCGGGCCGAACCGACTTCGGCGAGGAACTGCCCGAGCAACTCCAGAGTGCTGGAGTCGGCCCAATGCAAGTCCTCGATCACCAGCGTCACCGGGGCCTTTTCAGCGATCTCGAAGAACAGCGACAGGATCGCCTCGTGGAGCAGCTCCCGCCTCTTCTGGGCCGAGACATCGAGCTCGGGCCAGCGCTGAGGCAAGGGCAGGGACAACAAGGGGGCGAACAGCGGCATGGCCTCGGCGAGCTCGAATCCATAATGGGAGAGCATCTGCTCGAGCTTGCCCACCTTGGCTTCCGCGCTCGCATCCCGTGACGAGTCCAGCAACCCGCTCAGGAGGCCACCGATGGAGTAGAAGGGACTGTTGGTGCTGGTATGCGTGCAACGGCATTCCAGCCAGGTGTGGGCCTGTCCCTCGAGCTTCACCTGGAGCTCGCGGACCAGCCGGGACTTTCCAATACCGGGCTCACCGCTGATCAATACTCCCTGTCCCATGCCGGCGGCGGCCGCGCGCCAGCGCTCGAGCAGAATCTCCAGCTCCTTGTCCCTACCGACGAGGGGAACCCCGGACAAGCCCTTGGAGTGGTTCTCCTCGTAGAGGTGGTGGAACTCCAGGGGAGAGTCCGCGCCGTCGAGGGGATGGAGACCCTGGGATTCGAGGACGAAGTGCTTGCGCAGCAAGCGCTCGGTCTCACCGCTGACGGCGATGTTTCCTGGCCGCACCAGCTCGCAGAGCTGGGTGGCGACCTTGGGCGTTGCTCCGACGACGTAGCCCGACGGGGAGCCCGAGCTCGTCCAGTCACGCAGCTCCCGCGCGACGACCATGCCGGTGTGCAGCCCGAGGCGGAACTCGATGCGTACCCGATGCTGCGCTTCGATCTCCGCTGCACGCCGCCCGAGCTCGGCTGAAATCTCCAGCGCGGCCTTGGCGGCGAGCTGCGCGTCGTTCTCCCGTGCCTTCGGGTACCCGAAGTAGAACAGCATCGTGTCGCCGAGCGCGCCAGCCACCAATCCCTCGAAGCGGCGGATGATGTCGCCGCAGACATCCTGCTGGGCTCCGAGGAGTTGATCCTGCTCTTCCGAGTCCACGTTCGCATCGGCAACGCTCGAGGCGGCCAGCTTGCAGCACAGGGCGGTGATCTGCCGGCGCTCGCCCTGGACGAGCCGCTCGGAAGGAGGAGGGCTGTCCTGTGGCGGACTGGCCTGCTCCAACGTGGCGGTGTCCGCCCCCAGCGCCGGATGCCGCTCCACCGAGCCGGAGCGGCTGGCCAGCCCGCTCATGTCGATGGCCTCGAGCTCCCGCAGCAGCTCCTTGGCGGTGACATCGCGAGCGGAGGGCTCCTTCTGTGTCGCCCGCCGGAGCAGGTCTCCGAGCGGGTGCCCCAGCAGCGTCTCGGGGAAGGGGATGGGCTCCGCGGACAACTGCTTGTAGATGACCTCCGCTGCGGAGGCCCCTTCCATGACGCGCTTGCCCGTCAGACATTCCAGGAAGATGAGGCCCCAGGCGTACAGATCCGAGCGAGGCGTCGGTGGCAGGCCCCGGAGTTGCTCGGGAGCGGCATAGGCGGGTGTACCGATGGACTCGTTGGTGGGGGTGATGTGTGGATGAGGAGCGTCCTCTCCGGTGAGCACACCAATGCCGAAATCGACCACCAGCGCGTTCCTGCGAGCGCCCGTCGGTACCACCATGATGTTGGCGGGCTTCAGGTCCCGGTGGATGACGCCCATCGAGTGAGCGCAGGCGAGTGCATCCAGGAGCTGAAGCATGAGGTGCCGCGCCTCGTTCGGCTCCAGGCCCCCCTCTTCCTCGAGCACCTGGGCCAGGTTCTTGCCGGGCGCGTACTCGAAGACGGTGTAGACGAGCCCCTTCTCCGCCTGTCCCGAGTCGATGAGCTGGACGATGTTGGGGTGATGCATGCGGGCGCAAATCTGCATCTCGCGCTCGAAGCGCCCGACGCGCTTCTCCCTTTCCTCCGCGGAGGCGTCCTCCGCGACGCGCAAGACCTTGAGCGCCACCGGTTGACCAGTGGCAAGCTGGCGCGCCTTGAAGATCGTTCCGAAGCTTCCTTCCCCCAACTTGTATAGGAATTCGTAACGCTCTTTCAATGCAGCAGCAATCACTTGCCTCTTCGCTTCATCCATGGCGCTCCCTTGCACGGGCCACGGACTATAGCTGCCTTCATGGGAGCTGAAAACCCGACGGCGGGCTCGCGTCCGGATGGAGCGGGAACCTTGTCAGGGCCCGCCGTTCACGGGCTCGTTCGCCCGGTGCCCCTGCTGACTCTTGAGCCAGAATGTCTGCGATGACGAAGAGGCGGGGCCGTGCTCTCCCTCGAGCTCGAGGATGAAACTGGCCCGAAGCAATTGTGCCGTGTCCGCGCTCACCAGTATTCGTCCCGGCGGTGCACGGGTGCTGAGCTGCGCCGCGATCCTTGGCACCGTGCCCAACAGGCCGGCGCGGTGCGCCACGGTCGGGCCACTGTGGAGGCTCGCTCGCACCTCCAGGGACTCCCGCTTGTGCGCGGGAGCCCGCGCACTGCGCCGACGAAGCTCCTGGATGAGCTCCAGGGCGGCATAGGCGGCGTTCTGTGCATGCTCGGGATCTCTGGCCTCAAGCCCGAAATAGAGGAGCACTTGATCTCCGAGGATGCTACCGAGGCTGCCGGAGAACGAGCGTCCGACCTCGATGCAGACCTGCTGCCCGAGCTGTATGCATTCGTCGCTCTCCTCCAGGTCGAACCCGTCTTTCGACTTGGGCGTGAGGTTGAGCGTGCAGCACAAGGCGGTGTGCCAATGTCGTTTGTCTTCCAACTGGGGGGAGTGTGCACCCTCCACCGGTTTTGGCGCCGTCAACCCCACCTGGGGCATGGCCGTGTGGGTGGAGACGTCCTTTTCCTCGGAGGGCTGGTCCTTCTGCTCGGGACCCGTCGAGGCCCGCTCGGGCACCGCCACCGGGAGCTGCAGGCCCTTGAGATCGCAGGCGTCGATCTCGCGTAGGAGCTTGCCGCTCTTCACCTGCCGCGCTTCGGGGTCCTTCGACAACAGCCGTGCCAGGATTCGGCCGAGCGGATGGGCCCGGAGCGCGGAGGGCATCGGGATGGGATGGGGGCCGAGCTGCTGGAAGATGATCTCCTGCATCGTGCGGCCACGGACTGGCCGCACCCCGGTGAGACATTCCAGGAACACCAGCGCCCAGGAGAAGAGATCGGAGGAGGGGGTCGCGGCCAATCCCCGGAGCTGTTCGGGGGCCGAGTAGGCCGGGGTGCCGAGGACCTCATGCGCACCGGTGAGCGTCGCGTAGTTCTTCTTGAACTGGGAGTCGTCCACCAGGGTGGCGAGCCCGAAGTCGAGCACCAACGCGTTCCGTCGCGCGCCCGTGGCGACCACCATGATGTTATGGGGCTTGAGATCCCGATGGACCACTCCGATGGAGTGCGCGCAGCTCAAGGCGTCGAGGGTTTGCAACATGAGGTGCCGCGCCTCGGTGGGCGCCAGCGCACCGCCCTCCGCCAGGAGCTTCGCGAGGGTCTGACCAGGAACGTACTCGAACGCGGTGTAGACACGCCCATCGTCCAGGACGCCAGAGTCGATCAACCGGACGATGTTGGGGTGGTGGAGCTGGCCGCACAGCCTCATCTCCCGTTGGAAGCGGGCGATGTGCCGCTGCTGGTCCTCATCGCCCAGTCCGCGGAGTCCGTGGAGAACCTTGATGGCCACGGACTGGCCAGTCGCGAGCTGCCGGGCCTTGTAGACGGTTCCGAACCCACCTCGGCCCAGCTCGGAGAGGATTTCGTAGCGGTCCAACAGCATACGACAACATAGGGCCAGAGTTTTCCCTGTATGTCCAGCCTACCCGGGAGCCTGGATGTGCACGCTGGAAAAGCTTCCGAGTGCTCGAGCGGGCTCAGGCTGGAGCCCGTGGCATGGTGTGCACGTTGGCCCGCCGAGGGAGGGGAACGAAGAGGCTCTTGAGCCCGTAGGTGGTGAGGAGCGCGAGGAGATCGGGCCGCAGCAGCGCTTCCGAGCCACAGCGCATGTGCATCATCTCGTAGAACCGTTGGCAGGCGAGCGTGCTCACCGAGCTCAGGTCGAGCAGGGAGCCGAACCCCCAGTGCAGCAGTCCCAGACCCGGGCTGCGCCGGCCCCGCACCTGGGGATACTTCAGGTCCATGGTGGTGGACATGAACCAGGGAACACCCACGAGCCGCGAGAGCTTGTTCTGGAAGCGCCGGGACAGCCCATGGAGTGAGCCTGGGGAGGACCGGGCCCACTGGGTGAGCACCTCCCCGAGCAATCGGGCGCTCAGGCAGCAGACCGTCATCCCCTGTCCATGGACGGGGTTGAGGGCGCAGACGGCATCCCCGAGGATGATGAAACCCTCTGGGAATCGTTCCAGCCGCTCGTAGTGCATCAGCCGGCTCGAGGGGATTTTGTGGACGGTGGCCCTGGTGAGCGGCTGGGCTTCGAGCAGGGCCTCGTGGATGTCGGGTTTGGGCAGCGAGCGGGCGAACTCCAGGAAGCCCTGCTCATCCGAGGGAGGGGCGTCACCGAAGTACCCGAAGAGGGTGACGAGCCAGCGGTTGCCTTCCACGCACGTGATGGCGCCTCCCCTCCATTCCTCGGGTGACCGGGGGAAGATGGACAACATCTTCCAGTCCCCCTTATGGCACGCGGGGGGAGCGAAGAGTTGGCTGGTATAGGTGAGCTGAAGAAGGTCGACCTTCTCCTCCTCGGGCTTTCCGTAACCCAGCGTCTCCAGCCAGGCTGGGGCGTGCGAGCCGCGGCCACTGGTGTCCACGATGAGATCCGCCGAGAGGCTTTCCTCACCTTCGGGGGTCTTCATCCTGACGCCCGTGACACGGGTGGCGGATGCGTCCGTGAGCAATCCTTCCACGGAACAGCCCTGGCGGAAGCGCACCTGGGGGAGCGCGGTGACGCGACCGCGTACCTTCCACTCCAGCCAGGGGCGGGTACAGAGAATGAGTTCGATACCGCTGACGTAGCGCGGCTTCCAGGTGCCAGACGTGTACCAGGCCCCGTCGCGCGCCATGTCCATGCGCTCCGCACCCTCGGCATACAGTTGCTGAATCAGCCCGGGGAAGAGCGTGTCGAGCACCTGTCGTCCCGCATCCAGGAGCCCGTGGGCATGGCTACCCTGGGGTACACCCTTGCGCGCATCGGGCCCATCGCTCACGGGATCCCGCTCGAGGACGATGACCTCCTCGAAATGATCGGCAAGCACTCGGGCCGCCAAAAGGCCCGCCATGCTGCCGCCCACGAGCACGGCGCGTCCGAAGCGCATCTGATTCCGCATGACTCCCCCCTGGGATGTGAGTCGCGTCCAAGGCTACGTCATTGCGTTCGCCTCTCCAATCCACCAGGTTCGTGGGACGAGCGGACGCCATGTTGAATGGCTCTCGTGCACGAATACGCTCGCTCCCCCTCCTTCCTCGCGAGCGGGCGCCAGGTGGTCGATGCCGTGTGCCTCGCTGCCTACCTTGGTGCGAGCGAGGTGTTCGTCAGGAGAGGGGGCCAGATGAGGTGGCAAGGGGGTCGTCGCAGTTCGAACATCGAGGACCGGCGCGGCATGCGCGCGGGGCGCCCGCTGGCGGTCGGTGGCGGCGCCGGGGCGCTGGTGCTGGCGATCTTGTTCATGCTGTTCGGTGGTGACCCCGAGCAACTCCCGTCCGGGGCCTCGCGGAGCCCCTCGGGGCAGGTGGGCACCGGCGGCTCGGGGGCGCAGGTGGACCCCGCGCAGGCGGAGCTCGAGGACTTCGTCTCCGTCATCCTCGCGGACACCGAGGACACCTGGCCCGGTCTGCTCGAGCCCCAGGGCGTGCGCTATGCCGAGCCGCGCCTGGTCCTCTTCTCGGACGCGGTGGAGTCCTCCTGCGGCTTCCAGGAGAGCGCCGTGGGGCCCTTCTACTGTCCGTTGGACCAGCGCGTGTACCTGGACCTCACCTTCTTCCGTGAGCTGGACCGCCGCTTCGGCGCTCCCGGTGACTTCGCGCGCGCCTATGTGGTGGCCCACGAGGTGGGTCACCATGTGCAGAACCTGCTCGGCATCTCCGACGAGGTCCATTCGATGCGCGGCCGGATGGGACAGACGGACGCCAACGCCCTGTCCGTGTTGCAGGAGCTGCAAGCGGACTGCTTCGCCGGTATCTGGGCCCACCATGCGCAGCGCCAGCGCCAGGTGCTCGAGACGGGGGATGTCGAGGAGGGGCTCAACGCCGCCTCGGCCATCGGTGACGACACGTTGCAGCGGCGCGCGAGCGGCCGGGTCATGCCCGAGTCCTTCACCCATGGCTCCTCCGAGCAGCGCGTCAGGTGGTTCCGCCGCGGGCTCGAGCAGGGCACCCTCGAGGCGTGCGACACCTTCGGCGCGGCCTCGTCCGGCGAGAAGGGTCGTTGAGCCGGCCGCCGCAAGGCTCTCAGCCGCCCGCGGGACTACCGGCCTCCTGTCTGGGCACTGGCGTCCTTCTGGCCTTCGTACGAGCGATTGCGCAGCAACACCGTCTCCGCGTTCAGGTCCGCGCGCCGCGCGGTGCAGCGGTCCTCCTGTCCCAGCTCCACCGGCTCGCCCACCTGGAAGCGCCCCGGGCACTCCTTCAGGATCGTCTCCAGCGCCCGCCCATCCCGCGTGCGAGACAGGCACGTGGCCCCGTCAGGCCCCCAGGCCGCCTCGAAGGATGCGCGCGCAGGGTCCCAGCCCGCCGAAACCTCCGTCGTCGGTGAGAGCACGCCCAGCCTGTCATAGATGTCGATGAGGGTGCCGTCATGGGTGTGGCTCCGGCCGTTGCCGCAGTAGTCGGCGCGAGCCATGCGCGTGCAGGCCTGGTGCAGCTCCGCCAGGGATTGTCCGTCCCGGCTGGCCCAGGGCTTGTAGCCCCAACGGATGCACTTGGTGATGACGCCAGCCTCACAGGCCAGGGTGAGCTTGCCCGGCACGTCGTGGCGCGCCCCGCTGGCGTCCCACACGCCGCCCACCGCCACCGCCCTCGGGTCGGCGACGGTGTCGCTGGCCGCGCACGGGTTCTCCCACTCCTGGGCCACCGGGTTCCACGTCTCGATGCGGTACCACACCATGTCCGGATCCTCGGGCGCGGGCTCGGCCCCGCACAGTGCGACCTCCACGGGCTTGCCCTGGCTGGAGGTGCCTTGCAGCACGGTGCCCACCAGGCTGGTGGACGCCTGGGGTGAGGCCACCAGGTGCCCCTTCTCCAGTCGCAGGCTCTTCACCCTGTCATCGGTGAGGCGCGGAGCGTCGAGGTCGACCGAGACGAGCACACTGCGCTGCTCGTCGCCCTGCTGCTTGGAGTTCCACGCTCGCTTGGTGCCCCACAGCAGCGTCCCCTGGGTACTGTGGTTGCGGCTGGGCGCATGGCTTTGACAACGGCGGGCGTACCGCTCGGCCTCGGGCACCGGGGCGGCCGCGCTCCCAGTGCTGGGGCCTTGGGACTTCGAGGCGGCGGGGCCAGCGGAGAACGCCGGCGAGCTGAACAGCAGAAACACCGAGGCGACAAGGGACTTGCGCAACCCGTTCATGGGAACACCTCTTGTTGAGTGTTGTGGATGAAGTACCAACAAGAGGGCTGGTGGGCTGTGAGCGTCTTCTCGCGCTTCGTGTGATGGGGCGCACAGCCCCCTGGGGCTACTGGACGGAGAACGACGCGCAGACGCGCACGCCCAGCAGCACGTCATGTTGGGTGGGATCTCCGGGCGAGCGGTTGGCGGCACGCGCGGAAACGGAATCGTAGTACCAGGCGCCTCCTCGCAGGACGATGCGCCCGAGGTCTGGTGTCACGGGCCGCGTGAGCTCGTACGCATTGCCCGTCATATCGGTGAGACCGAAGGGGCTCGCCGAGTCCAGGTGGGAGCCAACCTCGTCGGGTCCGAAGGCCAGGGGCTGCCGATTGTAGGTCGCATCGATGTTGGCGTCGTCAGGACGCAGCCGGTTGCCATGCGGGTATCTGCGTCCGTCGGCACCGCGGGCGGCATACTCCCACTCGTGCTCGCTGCACAGGCGCGCTCCTGGCAGACGCCCCGTGCGGTCGAGCCAGTAGAAGTAACCGGCCAAATCCTCGGCGGAGACGCCGGAGAGGGGGAACTTGCGCCAATCGACGGTGTTGCGCTGGGACCGGCCGGGATAGTGGAACGGCTCTCCCTCTCGTGCCGAGAGGACGTCCTTGTTCGTTCGATAGAAGGAGAAGTGCCAGCGCCCATCGGGTTGTCGCCGCAGCGTGATCGCCCCAGGGGTGCTGAAGTGCGGCTGCTCGAGGATGCGTCTCGCCGGCGCGTCCGCGGGCAGGGCGTCGAGGTAGGCCATCCAATCCTCGAACGTCACCTCCGTCTTGCCTATCAAATACCCCGCGTCGAGACAGAACCGGTGGAGTGGCGGGCTGCTCATGAAGCCTCGCACCTCCTCTGGATCAGCGCTACCCCGGAGGAAGCAGCCGGGTGGGATGTAGACATAGCCAGGGGGCAGGGTGGTGGGGAGTGTAAGGCGGAGCTGCTCGCGGCCACCGCGCGTGAGGAGCAGGGGCAGGTCCAGTGGCGGGCGCTCGGGATGCGTGATGCGCAGGAGGTAGGAGCCCTCGGGCAGCCGCGCGTGGGTGATGGGGGTCGGGCCAAACTCCCGAATAGGCTCGAGGCGCAGCACCCCTTGCTCGTCAGGTTCATAGCGCTCGAGCTGGACACGTGCCCCAGGGGGCTCCGTCACGAGCTCGAGCTTGGCCGGTGCCGAGAGCCGCTGCCGCCACTCGTCCCTGTCTTCCGCGCGGTCGAGCAACTGCTCCAGGCGCCGCAGCAGCTCGTCGCGCTCGCGCTGCTGGTGGAAGTCCTCGGCCAGGAGCAGGCGTTCATAGGTGGTCTCGATGAGAAGCCGTCGTGCCTCCCCGTGGCCGCGCTCACGCTCGAGCGCCCTCTCGAGAGACTGGCTGGCGCGGGCCCGGGCCGCATCGCTCTTCTCGCGCAGCTCGAGAGCTTCGGCCCACCGCCGCTCAGCGGCTCGCCAGAGCTCTTGAGGGCCGGATGAGACAGCCGGGCTGAAAGACGCGGGAGCCCGGTTGTCGAACAGCGCGAGCGCCTCCTCGCGCCGGGCACGGGCCTGCTCTCCCAGGGCCTTGCCCTCGTCGAGCGCCTTCCTCGCGGTGTCCACCTCGGCGGCGACGAAGCGCGCATCCTCAAGGTAGGTCTGGAGGCGCGGCACCCCGTAGACGGCGGCGAGGGCGAGCACCACCAGGAGCACGGTCAGGTACTGTCTCCATCGACGCAACTTCAGGACACGGCGCGACGCCTGGAGGAAGGCGTGCTCGCGGGGGCCCAGGCTCGTGGGCGCCAGCGGGCGCGTCTCGTCGAGCTGACGCTGCCCCCACAGGGCATCCCTGGCACGGCCCAGGCGCTCCCACTCGGCGCTCGCCACCTCCAGGCGCTGGCGCACCGCGCGATGGCCGATGTCGTCGTCGAGCCAGTTGCGCAACGTGCCCCAGCTGGTGATGAGCGAGTCATGGGCGATGCCGTAGCGGGCCTTGCCGCCCGTGGTCCGCGCGTGCAGGAGCCGCCCCTCGATGAGCGCGTGAAGGGCGGCGCGGGAGGCGTCATCCGTGTCCGCGACGAGCTCCTCTTCACTGCGCTCACCGCGAGTGCCCTCCGCCGTCACGAGCTGGAGGAGGAGCCGCCGTGCCGCCTGCTGCTCGGCCGGGCTCAGCGCCGCGAGCACCCCGTCGGCGTGCCGCGACAGCGCTCCGGCCACGCCGCCCATCTCCTCGAGCGCCGCCCGGGTGATGCGGCCCTGAGCGGGGTTGCGCCGCTCCCACAGCTCGGCGAGCGCGAACTGGAGGAGGGGCAGGCTGCCCATGCCCTGCGCCGTGGAGGCGACGAGTGTCTGGAGAAGCTCCTCGGACTCGAAGACCACGCCGCGGCTGCGCGCCGGGCCGACGATGGCCTCGCGCACGCCCTCGGGGGACATGGGGCGCAGGATATAGAGCGCCCGCTCGGCCTCGTCGCCCAGGCCGGGCAGGGCGCACACGCGCGTGAGGAAGTCGCCGCGCACGGCCAGCAGCACGCGCACCCCCGCCGAGGGCAGGGCGAGCTCCCGGAGGATGCGGGCGAAGCGCACCGCCTGGCTGGGCTCGGCGAGCGTGATGAGCTCCTCGAGCTGGTCGACGAAGAGGAGCAGGCCGCGCTTGCCCGGGTACGCCTCACGCAGTGTCTGGCCGAGCCCGTGCGGGGTGTCGGTGAGGGCGGAGAGGAACTCCGACTCCTTCCTGCCGAGCAGTGGCGCGAGCGCGGCGGCGAGGGCCTGGAGGGGCCGGAGGCCGGGCCAGAGCGTGACGGTGTAGACCTCCCGGCCCTCGTCCACGGCATTGGCTGCCACCCGGGGCAGCACACCGGCGCGGCACAGCGAGGACTTGCCGACCCCGGAGTCTCCGGCGACGAGGGTCAGGGGCTGGTTGCGCAGGCGCTCGAGCACGGCGCGGATGTCGGTGTCGCGCCCGAAGAAGAGTGACTGGTGCTCGGCCTCGAAGGGCGCCAGGCCGCGGTAGGGATTGCCCTCGGCGAGCGGCGTGGCGGCGTGGAGCTGCTCGAGGCGCTCCAGGGCCTCGCGCAGCAGGTCGGCCGAGGCGAAGCGTTCGGCCGGGTCGGGTGCGAGGCAGCGCAGGATGATCGCCGCGAAGTCCGGATCCACGCCCCGCTCGAGCTCGGGCGAGGGGTTCTTCCCCGGAGACGTCCGGCGCGGGAGCTTGCCCGTGCACAGCTTGTGGAGGGTCAGGCCGAGTGAATAGACGTCGCTCTGGGGGGTGGCCGGCGCGCCCTGGAGGACCTCGGGCGCCATGTAGTGGGGCGTGCCCGCGGGCGGGTGCGCACCGGAGGCGCGCGAGGACTCGCCCGGGTCGAACTGCTCGGCCAGGCCGAAGTCGAGCAGCTTCACCTCGCCGCCATGGGTGACCAGGGCGTTGGCGGGCTTGATGTCCCGGTGGAGCACGCCCTGGCGGTGGGCGGCCGCGAGCCCCCGGGCCAGGCCCACGCCGAGCGTGAGGACGCGCCGCCAGGGGATGGGGAGGGCGAGCTGCGCGAGGGTCCGGCCGGCGACGTACTCGGAGACGATGTAGGGGTGGTCGCCGACCGCGCCGACGCGGAACACGGTGACGACATTGGGGTGCTGCAGGCGGGCGATGGCGCGCGCCTCGGTCTCGAAGTAGGCGCGCACCAGGGGCTCGGGCTGTCCCGAGGCGATGAACTTCACCGCGACGGGGCGGCCCAGGGAGGTGTCGTGGGCGAGGTAGACGACGCCCATGCCACCGCGGGCGAGCATGCGCTCCAGGCGGAACTCGTTGAACTCGGTGGGGGGAGTCCAGGTGTCGGCCGGTTGGGGGGGCGTGACGGGGGTGGCTTTCGGGTCCAGCCCGGCCACCGTCTCGGTCCGGTCCTCCGGAGCATCCTGCGCGTTTGGCGGACCCATGGAATCGATGACCTCAGTCTTTCAGAATCCGTCGAGCCAAGTCGAGCGCCGCTACCCGCGGAGGTGCGGGGAGATGGCCCGGAGGGGCGTATCCTGGCCCAGCGCGATGAAGGGAGCCCAGTAATACGGGTGGGGCCAACTCCCGCGCAGAGTGCGCATGGCCTCGCGCAGCGCCTCGGCCCGGCCCTTTCCGGCCCGCAGGTGGCGGTAGTAGTCCTCCATGAGCAGGCGGGTGGTCTCGTCGTTGACCTTCCAGAGGCTCGACACCACCGTCTCCGCGCCCGCGATGACGAGCGCGCTGCGCAGGCCGTGGATGCCCTGCCCGGGCTTGACGTCGCCGCGGCCCGTGTCGCAGGCGGAGAGGACGACGAGCTGCGTGCCCCACAGGTCGAGGCTGGAGAGCTCGAGCGCGGTGACCAGGGTGCCAGGGCCGTTGGTGGCTGCCGCGTGGGTGTTGGCGAGGACCAGGCCGGAGCGCAGCAGCGGCTGGGGTGGGAGCCGTGAGGTGGCGCCGACGTGGATGAGGGCACGGGTGTCCTCGGGAGCCGCGGTGTTCTCCAGGAAGAAGCCATGGGTGGCGATGTGGAGGATTCCGGGCGCGGCCTGCTGGAGCAGGCGCTCCGAGGTCGCATCGGGGCCGAGGAAGAGCTGGGCCTGGGGCATCAGACGCTGGATGGCCAGGGCTTCCTGGCGGGTGCCGGGGATGGGCGCCCAGCGGTATTCGGAGGGGGACGCGCGTTGCGTGGAGGGCGGGGACTCGAGGAGTGGATCCGCCATGACGACGACCGAGCGTGAAGGCGGGGGAGACCGGGGGCGGGGCAGCAGGTCCCTGCCAGAGGTGAGATAGGAGACGTCGAAGGACTCGATGAGGAAGTGGTGGCCATCGTGCAGCGCATCGAAGGGAACGAGGCCGAGCTGGCCGTCTGGCGCGATGAAGAGGCGGCGGACATCGCCCAGCAGTGGCAGCAGCGGTTGGAACGCCAGGGTGTAGAGGGTCTGGGCGGGGAGCTGGTAGGCGGCATCACGGCTGGCGAGGGCGTTGCTCAGGTCCGAGGTGGCCAGGTCGATGGGCGCCGCGGGTCCCAGGTCGAGGGCGCGGGTGCGTCCACCGGGGAAGAGCACCAGGACCAGGTAGCGGAGCTGAGCGGGAACTTCCGAGGCGTGAGGCCCCGGCTTGGGGGAGCGCGGACGGTCCTCGTAGACGACGAACTCGACGAGGGCCGCCTCCTGGGGGAGGGCGGCGGCGACACGCTCGACCATCTCGGCGGGAGGGGGAAGGGTGATGAGCGCACGCAGGGGAGCCGAGCGCCTGGTGAGGGTGGCCTCGAGGGCTTCGGCGCGGGAGGCGAGCTCCTCGAGGCGCCGTTGGTACTCGGCGTGGGAGTGCGAGCCGGGGCCCCGGAGCGCCAGCGTGGCGAATTGGGAGCGCAGGGCGCGCAGTTGCTCGAACTGCTCGCGGTCCTGGGGGCCGAGGTCGTGGTAGAGGATGCGAGAGGTGTTGGCGGTCTCCTCGATGGAGCGGCCCTTGCGCAGCAGCACGGCGGTCAGGGCCAGGTGCCGCACGCGGGCATCGTCCGGATGGGCCCGGAGCAGGGCATGGATTCGCGCTTCATCGTCCCGGAGGAATTGCAGGAAGCTCGTGTGGCGGGACTCGGAGAGCGCGAGCGCCTCGGTGCGCAGGTATTCCTCGGAGAGGGTGAAGGCGCGCTCGAGGAGCGGTCTGGCACTGGCTGCTTTTCTTTGCCGCAGGAAGATCTCGCCCAATTGGTTCAGGCTGGCGGCCACCTCGGAATGATTGTCACCCAGCATGGCCTCTCGCAGCGTGAGCGCATGTTGGCTGTGTTTGAGGGCCTCGGTGTACCTGCCCGTCTCGATGAGCCAGTTGGCCTTGTCGAACGCCGCCCGTGCCTCCAGCAGCCTCGCCTTCGCTTGCTCCTCGCTGGCCGCGATGCTCGCACCATGGACCAGGGCGGCCAATATCATCCATCCAAGCGCTCGCCACATGTCATCCCCCCCGCGTGTCTCGAGGCTACGGCTCCTCGAGAATTGGGCGATGACGTAAAATTACAGTGAGCGAATGGGTGGCGCTGTGAGGGTCATCACTGTCTCTGTATGAGATTGCTCACGAGCACGGACGCGCATCTCTGTGACAGTGTGTCTGCTCTGCTTTCGTGGGTATACCGATTGGAGTCAACCGGCGGTGGCCCGCCGCCTCCACGCGGCCGGGGTGACGCCGTGGAGGCGCCGGAACAGGCGGATGAAGTGGGTCGCGTCCGCGTAGCCCACGCGCTCGGCGATGATGTCCACCCGCTCGTCCGTGCCCCGCAGGCGCCGCCGCGCCTCGGCCATGCGGTACTCCAATATCCACTCACCCACCGTGCGGCCCGTCTCCTGGCGCACCACGGAGGCCACGTGCGGCCCTGACCGTCCGAGTGCCTGGGCCACGCTCGCCAGGGACAGCGGTTCCAGGCAGTTCGCCTCGATGTGCGTGAGCGCCTGGCGGGCCAGGCTCAATCCCGGTGGATCGGGCACGACGGGCGGAGTGGCGATCCGCTCCAGCTCCACGAGGATGAGGCGCAGCAGCGCCGTGCAGGCTTCCTCCTGGCCCCGCTCCTCCTGGCTCAGCTCCTCCTCGAGCAGCTTGAACCATCCCTCCAAGCGCTTGCGTTGGGCGGCCGAGGGCTTCAGCACCGGGTGGCATCCGCTCCTCACGCGCAGGAGCGGGCCCAGCTTCAGTCCCCGCTCACTGCCCCAGCCCTCGTCGGAGGGAAAGGCCTCGGGGTGGAAGGCGAGTCCCCAGCCTTCCATGTCCTGGAAGTGGGCGGCGCCGTGCGGATCTCCCGGGGGAATGAGGTGCACGTCTCCCTCGTGCAGCACCTGCTGTCCCGCGTGCCGCAACTTCGTCTGCCCACGAGTGATGAGCATGATGACGGCATACGCGTGGGTAGTCATTCCCCGGGCCGGGTCGGACGAGACCGGTCCGTATCGTCCCACCCAGATGGGGAGCTGATGGCGCTCGAACCTCGCCCACGCGGGGGTCCGGCTCCTATGGTCCTCCAAGGGGTGGCGGGAAGGCATCCTCACCGTCGTAGCCTCTTCCAGGGCGCCGTCTCAACCCCCTCGCGTGGCGTTCTCCATGTTGAGGGAGTGGTTCATCATGTACCCGGCCATGGCCCCCGCCGAGGCCGCGACGAGTGCGCCCTGCAGCATCGTCGTGAGGTCTCCCGCCGCGTGGATGCCGGGGACCGAGGTCTGCTTGTGGGGCTCTTCCACGCGCACGAACCCCTGCTCGTCCAGCGCGAGTCCGAGCTTCCCCACGAGCTGTTGCACGAGCTGTGTCTGGCGTTGAGGCGGGCGGGTGAAGAGCACCTGGCGCTCCACGCGTGCTCCATCCTCCAGCTCCACGGCCTGGAGGTGGTCCTCCCGGACGATGAGCTGGCGGATGCGCCGCTCCTCCAGACGGACTCCCGCGTGCTCCAGGCGCGACCGCTGCTCGGCGGGCACCGCGAGGGTTCCGTTCGTGAAGACGACCACGTCCTTCGACCAGCCCGTCACGAACAGGCCGAAATCGAGCAGGTGCTCGTCCGTCGCGAGCACTCCCCAGGCCTGGTCCCGCACCTCCCAGCCGTGGCAGTAGGGGCACTGGAAGAGGCTCTTGCCCCACAGCTCGCGGTAGCCGGGCAGGTCCGGCAGCACATCCACCATGCCCGTGGCGAGCAGCACCCGCCGGGTCTCCACCACACGGCCTCCCTCCAGCTCCACCCGGAAGCCCGAGTCTAGCCGGTCCACCGAGAGGACTCGCGCGTTCTGGTACTCGACATCATAGGGACGGAGCTGCTCCCGGCCGATCCGCCGGAACTCCTGGGGAGGGGTTCCATCACGGGTGACGAAGCCTTGCATGTGCTCGGCCGAGGCGTTGCGGGGCGTCCCCGCGTCGCAGAGCAGAACCTTCTTCCGACCGCGGCCCAGCACGAGCGCGGCACTCAGGCCCGACGGGCCTCCTCCGACGATCACCACGTCCTTCGAGTCCATGTCCCTCATCCTCCGGAGGAACAAGTACGCGGGGGCCTGGCGTGTCTGGAGGGCGCGCTCTCAGGTGGAATCGGCGGATCGGCGGGTGTCCGTGGCGCCTCCTCGCCACCGGTTCTCCCAGACGAGCTGCTCCAGCGGCCGGCGCGAGTCCCAGCCCTCGAGCTCCAACATCGGCCGCTCATAGAAAGCATCGACATGGCCCAGGCACAAGATGGCGATCGGCTCGCTGCCTTCCGGGGCGTCCAACAGCTTCGCCAGCGCGGTGGGCTCGAACAGCGAGACCCAGCCCATGCCAATGCCCTCGGCCCTCGCGGCGAGCCAGAGGTTCTGGATGGCGCAGCTGGCGGAGGCGAGGTCCATGTTCGGCAGGGTGCGCCGGCCGAAGACGTAGCGCTCGCGCTGGTCCGTCAGCGCGACGACCCAGAGCTCGGAGCACTCCCGGATGCCCTCCACCTTGAGACGCATGAACTCCTCGCCCCGAGGGCCCAGCGCCTCGGCCGTCCGGACGCGCTCCTGGTCCACCAGTCTGACGAGCTCACCCCGGAGCGCCTCATCGGTGATGCGGATGAAGCGCCAGGGCTGCATGAAGCCAACGCTCGGTCCGAGATGGGCCGCCTGGAGGAGCCGCGCGAGGATCTCCGGGTCGATGGGCTCGGGCCGGAAGTGGCGCATGTCACGGCGCTCGCTGATGGCTTTGTAGACGGCTTCACGCTCGGCGGGGGAAAAGCGGTGTTTCGTCATGGAGCGAAGAGATACTTCGTTCCGGACGGCCCGCGGTGCGCGGATCGGCGCAGCCGGGGCGTGTGTTCGTGGCGGGGGAGTACTCGGGGAGCTTCACCTTCCGGGGGCAGGCACGGCCTGCGGACGGGAAGGACGCCTTCATCGCCGCATATAATGATGAGGGCCACGAGCTCGATGTCGGCACCGGGCCGGTGTCGGTGCCTCCACGGAGAGTCCCGGTTACCCGGACTCCCAGGCGTGATCCTCTCGACCGGCGAAACTCCAAATCCCGGATTTCGATAATCTTCGACGGACGGATTTTCCCGACGATGAGCAGGGCCTTTTCGCGCCTGGGAGTGCCGAGCGATGACCACGATCAACGGAAACGGAAGCGCGGCGGCGGCCGCGGCGGCGGCTGCTGCGGCCAGGGCGAGGGCCGAGGCGGAGGCGCGGCGTCGCGCGGCGGCGGAGGCGGCGAGGAAGGCGGCGGAGGCGGCGAGGAAGGCGGCGGCGGAGGCGGCGAAGAAGGCAGCCGCGCAGGCGGCGAAGGCAGCGGCGGCGAAGAAGGCGGCCGAGGCGGCGAAGGCAGCGGCGGCGAAGAAGGCGGCCGAGGCGAAGAAGGCGGATCCGAAGAAGGATCCGGCGGCGGCGAAGAAGGCCCAGGAGGAGGCGAAGAAGGCCCACCAGGAGGCCGTGGCGAGCCAGAAGGCGGCGGAGGCGGCGCAGAAGGCCGCGGAAGCCGCGAAGGCGGAGGCCGCGAAGGCGGCCCAGGTGGCCCAGAAGGCGACCGTGGAAGCCAACGAGGCCGCGAAGGCCGAGGGCAAGCCCGAGCCCTTCCCGCTGCGCAACGAGCTGCAGAAGACCGGCTTCGAGTCGGCGAACGGGGGGGATGCCAGCGCGAAGCTGGGTGGCGCCTCCGGCCCGTCGAAGAAGGAGCTGCAGTCCCAGCTCGACGCCAACAGCGACTACGAGCGGCTCGCACAGAAGCCGGAGACGCGCCAGGCGCTGGACAAGCTCGGCATCAAGGATGGGAGCGGGCTGAAGGACCTGGGCGAGAAGCTGGCGCGCTCGGCGGATGGCGACGCGGCGCGCGATGCGGCCACCACGAAGCTGGAGGAGGCGCGCAAGGGGACGGAGCCCAAGGCGCTCGCGGACATCATCCAGGCGGCGGGCAAGGCGGCGGGTGGCGAGGCCGGCAAGGTCGTGGACCAGAAGTTCGCCGAGGCGGTGGCGGGTGGGAAGAGTCCGCGCGAGGCGGCCCTGGCCCAGAAGGCCGACGCCATCCCCGAGGAGACGAAGAAGGGCCTGGAGAAGCTGGGCGTGAAGCCGGAGGAGTACGCCGGTGCCAGCAAGAAGGCCCAGGAGCACCTGGCCGCCGCCGGTGAGGCCGCGCTGAAGGACAAGCCGGAGGAGGCCCTCTCGCACCTGAGCGACGTCGCCTCCGAGGGCTCGCGCGCGCTGGCGGAGAAGGGCCTCGCGGCGCTGGCCGAGCAGGCGAAGCCGGGCCTGGGCCGCGAGCTGCTGAAGGATCCGAACGTGGCGAAGCAGGTGCTCGACGACAAGGGCACCAACGCGGCGCTCGGGAAGATCCTCGGGGGAGACCCCAAGGCGAAGCTGGAGGGCCTGAAGGACCTGACGCGCAACGACGCGCTGCGCGACACGGCGCTGAAGGCGGCCGGCAAGGACGCGGACATCCAGGCGTCGCTGAAGAAGGCGGGCCTGGAGGCCAAGGACCTCGAGACGCTCGGCAAGGGCGCCGAGGGCGTGCTCGACGCGGTGGGCCAGCTCGAGGCCGGCCAGTCGGACAAGGCGCTGACGTCGCTGCGCGACGCGCTGAAGGCCAACCCCGAGCTCTCCAAGGGCGAGGTGGCCAGGAAGCTCTTCTCCAAGGTCGCGGCCGGCGCCGAGGGCGTGGCGAAGGACCTGCTGTCCGATCCGAAGGTCCGCGAGAAGGTGCTCGAGGGCGGAGCGGCGGCGCTCGACGCGGTGGCGAAGCTGGCCAACGGCGAGACGCAGCTGGCGGGCCTGGCGGACCTGGCGAAGAACGAGAAGCTGCGCGACGTCGTGGCCAACGTGGCGGGCAAGGCCCAGGCGGTCAAGGACGCGCTGGCCAAGGTGGGCCTGGAGCCGAAGGACCTGCTGCACGCCAAGGACGCGCTGCCCTCGCTACTGGATGCGGCCCAGAAGGTGGGCAACAAGGACTTCGGTGGCGCGCTCGACAGCGTGCGTGACGCGCTCCAGAAGAGCGGCCCGCTGGGCGAGAAGCTGCTCGAGGGGCTCGCGAAGCAGCTCCCCGAGGGCATGGGCGTCGGCAAGAGCATCCTGAAGGACCCGGCGGTCATCCAGGAGCTCATCCACAACGACGAGGCCTTCGAGTCGGCGAAGAAGCTCCTCCAGGACGGCAAGCAGCTGGAGGGCGTGGCCGGCCTGCTGAAGAACGAGAGCCTGCGCAACGCGGTCATCGACGCGGCGGCGAAGGACGAGACCCTCAAGGCCAAGCTGGACAAGGTGGGCCTGACGGCCGAGGACCTGAAGCAGGCGGGGGCGGCGGCGCCGCACCTGGTGGAGGCCGGCCGCGCGCTCCTCGAGGGCAACGACTGGAAGAAGGCGCTGGACGAGCTGGGCCAGGCGGGTGGCGCGGCGCCGGACCTGCTCAACAAGCTGGGCCAGAAGATCTACGAGAAGCTCCCGGCGGGGGTGCAGGAGAAGCTCTCCAATCTGGGCATCACGCAGGAGCACCTGAAGGAGGCGGGGGCGGCGCTGCCGCACCTGGTGAACGCGGGCGAGGCCTTCGCCGCGGGCAAGCCGGAGGAGGCGCTGAAGGAGCTGGGCCAGGCGCTGCAGGGCTCGCCGGAGATCGTCTCGACGATGCTCAACAAGGTCGGCGAGAAGCTGAAGCCGGGCCTGTTGAGGGACGTGCTGACGGACCAGAACCTGGTGAAGGAGCTGGTGTCGAACAAGGAGCTGCACTCCTCGATCGGCCAGCTGCTGAGCGGCACGCCGGAGGGAATCAAGGAGGGCCTGCGAGGCATCTCGGCCAACGCGCCGGCGATGACGGCGATCGCCGAGTCCCTGTGGAAGAACGAGGGCCTGCGCACGAAGCTGGAGAAGATCGGCTTCGAGTCGGCGGAGGACCTGGCGGACGCGGGGTCGGCGCTCGACGACATCATGACGCTGAAGGAGTCCATCGAGAACAAGGACTTCGGCCAGGCGATCGAGTCCTTCGGCGGGGTGATCAACGATCTACCGGACGGGCTGAAGGACCGGATCGCGGACAAGCTGACGAAGACGATGAAGCTGCCGCCGGGCCTGGCGGACGTGGTGTTGCAGGGAGGCGAGGCGCTGTCGGATCCGGAGGTCCGCAAGAACCTGGGTGAGGCGGTGAACGCCTTCACGAAGGGGGACGTGCCGGGGTTCATCGAGGCGCTGGGGGCGACGGGCGAGACGCTGGCGACGAACCATCCGGACGCGGCGGTGGGGTTCCTGGACCTGATGAGCAAGCTGCCGGGGAGCGTGGGCCGGTTCTTCGGGGATCACACCCTGAACGAGGGGTTGGTGAAGTCGGGCTCCATCGCCGAGGTATTCCAGGCGACGCAGAAGCTGGCGTCGGGGGACATCACGGGGGCGTTGGGAGACGTGATGCAGGCGGTGGGGAAGGTGATCGGCTACGGCGAGAACTACAAGCTCGAGGTGCCGGTGTGGCCGCACAAGCCGAGCGTGACGCTGCCGTTCGGACAGGAGGGCCTGGAGCTGATGGGGAAGCTGGCGAAGCAGTTCGTGTCGGCGCTGCCGGATTCGGTGAGGACGACGATCGAGAAGAAGATCGCGGAGGTGGTGGCGAAGGCGGGAGGGGCGGCGATTCCTGGCGGGAGCATCATCAGCGCGATTGGAGACGGCAAGGACCTGTACGACGAGTTCAACAAGGACCCGAAGGACTGGACGAGCATCGCGCTGAAGGGCTCAGAGGTGGCGCTGGACATCGCGGGCACGTTCGGACTGGGCCCGTTGGTGGCGCCATTGCGCACGGTGGTGGGGACGATCGACACGCTGCACGACGTGTCGAACATGATCGAAGACGTGAACAGCTTCGGGAAGGAGTTCGCCTTCGGGTGAACGGGGTTCAGACCCTCTCCCTCTGGGAGAGGGACGGGGTGAGGGTATAGAGGACCGGGGGTTGAACCCCTCGGTCCCAGCCCTCAGCGTTGCTTGGAGCGAATGAACGCGACAGCGGCGGCGACCTTCTGTGAATCAGAACCACTGACCTCGGTCATCCGCTCCGGAGGCACGCCCTTGAGAAAACCGCGGACGGTCTTCTTGGCCTCCTCGACGTAATAGTCATAGGTCTGGTCGTTCATGCCCAGCTTGTGGGCGCGAGCGCGCTCGTTCTGCATCTGGTCGAAGGAGAGGACGACGGCGTCTGGCTTCAGCCCATAGGTGAGCCAGGTGACGCTGTGGACGGCGATGCGAGACTGCCCCTGGGTGAGCTTGTCGAGGGCGGCCTGGTAGAAGGGGGCCATGCGGGGGTCGGCGCCGACGGTGTCGATCTCGAGGAGGACCTTGCGGGCCGCGGGGTCCTCGGAGATGGCGCGAGCGATGTCATCCTGGAGGACGAGGAAGAGGTTGGCCTGGGATGCGGCCTGCTTCATCCAGGGAGTCGGCTCGTTGATGGGGGAGGCGTCGAACACGACGATGAAGCGGTCCATGGTGGGGGCTCCAGGAGACAAGGGCGGAGCGAGCATACACGGAGCCCCGGACGCCTCGCGAAGGCACGGGGAGTGTCAGAAGCCGATGTCCAAGAGGAAGGGAGCGATCTCATCGGCCATCCTGGAGTGGGACTCGGCGGTGGGGTGCCAGTCCTCGCCGTAGGGGTCGCTCAGGACGGGGGAGTAGGCGAAGTAGTGGACGTTGGGGTCGCCCAGGGACGTCACCATCTCCTTGACGTATTCCTGCATCTTGGTCCAGTGCTTGAGGCCGGGCGGGTAGTTGTCGTTCATCATCGGGCCGACGGAGGCGACGATCTTCGCGTGGGGGTAGTACTCGCGAAGCTGGAGGATGAAGTCCCTGTAGGCGGCCTTGAACTCCTCCTTGGGAGGGGCGTGAGGCTGCCGGGTGTTCTCGTCGATCACATTGAAGTCGTTGTTGCCCAGGTTGATGATGATGGCGTCGGGGATGAACCTCCAGGTGTCCCAGAGGGGAGCCTCCTGGCTGGGGTAGATGCGCGGGTAGAGGCCGGGGAACGTCTTGGACCTGTCCGTGTCGCCATTGAGGTTGCGGTAGATGCCGGTGCCGGAGATGCAGGTGGTGACGACATCGGCGTCGAACCTGCGGCCGAGCAGTGAGCCATAGGCCTTGGAGATGTCCTCGTTCTTGGAGTGGTAGCCGGTGTTGGGCTCGGTGTAGTTGGGGGCGAAGATGCGCACCTCGTTGCCGTAGCCGCAGCTGATGGAGTCGCCGATGATCTCCAGCCGTTTGGACTTCTGGGGCGGCGGCTCGAGGATGATGCCCTGGAGGCTGAGGCCCGTGAACTGCATGTCACCGGCATAGGACTCGGTGCGCTTGACGATCTCGATGACGTGCTCGCCGGACTCGAGGTTGCGGGCGCCCTTGTAGAACTGCGCACCGCCCTGCTTCAGCTCGACCTTCGCCTTCGTCTCGCCGTCGACGATGATGTTGACCCAGTTGGTGTGCTCCTCGCCGCCGGTGCCCTTGTCGGCGAAGGCCACGTCCACGCCGGTGCAGTTGCACCGGAAGCGGATGGTGACACCGGGATGGGCATACGTGGGGCCATCGGGGGTGGAGAAGTCCATGCGCCCGATGAACTGCAGGTTCGGGTCGTCCGGGGCGTAGTCGAACCAGGGCTCGAAAGGCTCACATCCAGCCATGACGAGGACGGGCAACACCGGGAGCAACCAGACGAAACGGGAGAGGCTCATCCGTGTTTCCTCCTGGACACGGAGTATCACGCGGGAGGAGGGGAGCGTCATCCTTCGTGGGAGGGGCCACCGTTCACGCGCTCGCGCTGGGTCCCCGGGGGACCGAGCTGTTCGATTTCATACCCCGCCGGGTAGCTCTTGTGTTGCAACCGGGTAACAAGTTTTGGATGGAGGCGTTCGGGGAAGGCGCGGAGCGCGAGGCTCCGGGCGCGCAGCAGGCCCTGGACGGAGCGTTGGAGCGCGGCGGGAGGCCGGGGGAAGCCGAAGGCCTCGCGGAGCGGTTCATCCATCATGGAGTGGACTGCGGGACGGCCGAGCTTTCGCAGGGGCCGGGGCAGGTACCAGCTGAGGAACAGCTCGCGCGTGGCCTCTCCGATGCGGCGGTTGGTTTCCGAGTAGCGGAAGTGGGCGCGCTCGTATTCCACGTTGAAGCGCTCGAAGTCCTCGTAGGAGGAGGGGATGTCGCGGATGTTCATCATCCGGCCGATGTTGCGCCAGAAGAACCAGGTGGCCAGCCGCTCGTGCTCGCTGTAGGGGCGCCAGCCGAAGCGGTTGATCCACCGGCGTGGCTCGAAGACGAAGGTGGAGAGGACATAGAGGTAGTCCTCGTTGGGGATGTGGAAGCGGTGGTGGAGCTGGTTCATCCGGCGGATGGCGCGCCGGCCGCGCTCGCTGTGGTAGCCGTTCTCGACGAACTCGGCGATGAGCAGCTCGGTGTCGTCGTAGCGCTGCTGGGTGCGCTGGAGGAACTCGCCGGTGGAGTCGAGCAGGCCGCTGATGCTCGGCACGGCGTAGGTACGGAAGAGGGCGAACTCCAGGGCCTTGCGGCAGTCCCAGGGGAAGTCGTGGTACCAGCTCAGGAAGAGGATGCGCTGATCATCCTTCTCCGGGTCGAGCCGCTGGATTCGCTGAAGGATGGTGCGTCGGAAGAGCATGGGGAGACCTGGGGAAGGCGGAACCGGAGGCCCCCTTTCTTTACAGTCCTCGGGCTCATGGGTGCTCTAGATAACCTGGGATTCCCTGGGCAGGCAGGCGAACGGGCGCTGCTTCTCCGGATTCACTCAATTTTGTCGATAAAGGCCCTTATCCCCATGAAACGGGGGGTTTTTCTGGCCTGAAATGGCAATATCGACAGAATTGAAGTAATCAGGGTGTTACCTATGGCGCTCCACGAGCTGCTCTGGAAGGAGCCCCTTCCGCTACCGCGAGGGGTGGAGCTCCGTCGCCAGGATTCCATCGTCGTACCTCAGCGAGGGCCCGGCGGCTCGGCCGTCTATGACCTCGTGCAGGTCCAACTTCCACAAGGGCAGGTGCCGGTGTTGATGGCCTACCGGGCGCCTCTGTTTCCAGTGGACATTCCGCGCCTGCGGGATCGCCTGTTGCAGCTTGATGCGGAGTTGCGGCTCCGGGAGTCGTCAGTGGGACGCGCTCTTCCGATGCCGCGCGTCCCGATGATCGCCACGGATGTGGCGAGTACGGGGATCATCGATGCGTGCGAGCGGGAGGGCGTGGCGCTGGTGGATTTGCGTGGCACGCTCCTGCTTCGCTCGGAGAGGGCATTCGTGCGCGTTCAGGGGCAGGGCCAGTTCAAGCGGACGCCCCGAGCGCCCGTGTTTCACGGCAAGGGCTGCCGCCTGGTCCGGGTCCTCTTGGATGCTCCGGGGGAGACCTGGACCGTTCGGAGACTGGGGGAACTGACGCAGACGGGCTACGCCTACGCGCACGGTGTCGCCACCCGCTTGGAGCAGGACGGCTACTTGGAGCGAGCCCCCAAGAGGGCGGGGCTGCGAGTGAGGGATCCGGCGGGGTTGCTCCGGGCCTGGCTGTACAGCAACCAGCGGACGGCGGTGGTGGTGGATGCATTCAACGCGCCCGCCACGACGGCTGAAGCACTCCAGCGAGGCTTCTCCGAACTGGAGACCCAGGGGATCCGGGCGATCTTCACCCTGGCCAGCGGACTGCAGCCGGTGGAGCGCTTCGCGTCGGGATTGCCGCACGGGCTCTATCTCAGCGGTTCGATCGAGCCCGTTGTTCAGGCCTTCGGTCTACGCCGCATCACGCCGCACAACTTCCTGGTGATGCGCCCGGAAGTGGCCGCGGAAACAGAGGCTGGGGGAGTCTATTTCGCCCCTCGGCGGTTTCCGCATGGACCCGGCGTGGCACTTCCCCAACTCATCGTGGACTTCCACCTCAGTGGAGGGCGAGGCAAGGAGCAGGCGGAAGCGCTGTTGGAGCGCTACGTCAAGGCACTGCCCCTCTCCGAGGAGCCGGTGGCGTAGATGGACGAGCTCGAGCAGTTCGAGGCGGTTCTGCGGGAATTGGGGGAGCTGCTGTTGGATCTGGCGGACCTGTCTTCCCGTGTGATGCTCATTGGAGGGCAGGTGCTCGCCCTGGAATCGCGGAAGCGAGGCCGGTCGGGCATGATCGAAGTCGAGACGGACACCGGTGAGGTGGTGCCGCGTGGGTTCACGCTCGAGCCCGACCTGCTCTTCGATCTGGACGGCACCGTGTTCATGGCTGGGCGTCTGCTCGAGGTTCTCAGGGAGCGGGGCTACTCGCGCGTGCGCAATTTCCGTTGGTCCAAGCCGCTGGGGGAAACTTCCGTCAACCTCGATCTGTTCGCACCCGCGGAGGTGGATCCGGAGGAGCTTCCCACGTTCATGACCCCTCTGCCGGATGCGCGTCTGGTCCTGCGGCGGCAGCAGCCCATCGAGCTGACCATTGGGGATAGACCGTTGAGGGTCGCGATCCCCGATGCCGTGGGATTCCTGGCCATGAAGACGCGGGCGAAGCTGGAGCTGCGCCCGGATGAGAACAAGGACAGCTTCGACATCTTCGCCTACGTCAAGCTGGTGGGAGCTGGTGCCGTCCTCGATGCGCTGCAACAGGCTGGGCAGGAAGGATGGGACATCCAGAAGAAGCTCCTGGCGCTTTTCTTCTCGCGCTCATCGCCTGGAGTACGGGACGTCGTGGCCTACGCCAACTCTTTCGACCCCGAGCAACAGGAGTTGCTGGCGCAGTCGGTCGTCGACCTGTTCGCGGAGTTCTGAGGAGCACCGGATCTCATGGTCCGTGCCACGTGCGTTCAGCGCATGCGTGGGTGCAGGAATTGCGTCATGTGAGCGGATACGCAGCCTTTGCGCCCGGGGCGCGGACCTTTCCGAGGGGAGCGGGTGGGAACGGCCATTGCACCAGTCATGGGTATCTGACCCAGGAGTGGAACCATGAGCAAGATCCAGCGAATCCTCGTGCCGGTCGACTTCTCCGAGACCTCGAAGAAGGCCCTGGAGTACGCGTACTTCATCGCCAACCGCTTCGACGCGAAGCTGGACGTGCTGCACGTATGGCGTCCCTCGGAGTACGCGGGGGATGCGATGGTGGTGCTGACGCGCAGCGAGCCGGAGCTCACGCTGTCCACGGTCCTGCGCAACCACGCGGACCAGCAGCTCTCGGTCTTCCTCCAGGGCGTGCCGCACTCGAAGCAGTTGCTGGAGTCGGGTGAGCCGGCGCAGGTCATCGCGAAGGTGGCCGGCGAGGGCGGGTACGACCTCGTCATCATGGGAACGCACGGGCGCACGGGCCTGTCGCACGTGATGATGGGGAGCGTGGCGGAGAAGGTGGTGCGGATGGCGCCCTGCCCGGTGCTCACGTACCGCACCCCCGAGAAGAAGTAGCCCGCCTGGCAGTGAAGCGGGGAGGGAGCCGGTCCATCCGGGGTCTCCCTCCACGCGGTTGAGCTTGCGAGGAAGCGCGCCCGGGACGAGAGTGGAGACCCCCCCTCTCTTCCCGGAGTCACGACGTGCCCTCGGCCCTTCCCCTGTCCGCCGCACTCCTCTCCCTGCTCACCGCCCCGCCGAAGGCTCCGGCGGCCGCGACGAAGGACGCGGGCCCCTCACCGCAGGTGGCGGCGCAGCTCATTGGCGCGGCGCTGTCCGAGGGCCATGCCTACGCGCGGCTCGCGGAGCTCACCGACGGCATCGGCCCGCGTCTGTCCGGCTCCGAGGGAGAGCAGGCCGCGGTGCAGTGGGCGAAGCGGAGCTTCGAGGCCGACGGTGTGAAGGTATGGCTGGAGCCGGTGAAGGTGCCGCGCTGGGTGCGAGGCGAGGAGAGCGCGCGGGTGCTCGCCTCGGAGCGTTTCCGTGGGCACCCGCTGGCCATCCTGGCGCTGGGAGGCAGCGTGGGGACGCCGGCCGAGGGAATCACCGCCGAGGTCATCGAGGTGCGCTCGCTGGAGGAGGTGGCGGCGCTGGGCGACAAGGTGAAGGGGAAGATCGTCTTCTTCAACCACGCGATGGCCGAGGCGGCGGACTACGGCAAGTACGCGGGGCTGCGCACGAGGGGCGCGTCGGTGGCGGCGAAGGCGGGGGCGGTAGCCACGCTGGTGCGCTCGCTGGCGACGGCGTCGCTGCGCTCGCCGCACACGGGAGCGATGCGCTACGAGGAGGGCGTGCCGCGGATTCCGTCGGCGGCGGTGTCGGTGGAGGACGCGGAGCTGCTGCACCGGCTGGTGGGGGGCGGGCCGGTGAAGGTGGAGTTGAAGCTGGGGTGCCAGACGCTGCCGGACGCGGACTCCTTCAACGTGGTGGCGGAGGTGAAGGGCCGCGAGAAGCCGCGGGAGGTGGTGCTGCTGGGAGCGCACCTGGACTCCTGGGACGTGGGGACGGGGGCGCACGATGACGGCGCGGGCGTGACGATGGTGATGGAGGCGGCGCGGCTCATCGCGAAGGTGAAGCCGGCGCCGAGGCGCACGGTGAGGGTGGTGCTCTTCGCGAACGAGGAGAACGGGCTGAAGGGAGGAAGGGCCTACGCGGAGGCGCACGCGGCGGAGCTGGGCACGCACGTGGCGGCGCTCGAGATGGACTCTGGGGGAGGCAAGCCGTTGGGCGTGACGTTCCGTGCGGGCCCTGGGGGCGAGGAGCTGATGCGTCCCTGGCTGAGGCCGCTGGAGGCGCTGGGGGCGGGCGTCATCCTGCCGGGCGAGGCGGGGGGAGCGGACATCTCGCCGCTGATACCGGCGCGGGTGCCCTTCGTGGGGGTGAGGGTGGACAGCAGCCGGTACTTCGACGTGCACCACTCGCACGCGGACACGCTGGACAAGGTGGATCCGAAGGATCTGGCGCAGAGCACGGCGGCGCTGACGTGGGTGAGCTACGTGCTGGCGGAGGTGCCAGGGGTGCTGCCGCGTCCCGAGGCCCCGCCGGAGGTGCCCAAGGCGGCGACGACGCCGAAGCCCTCGGCGCCGTGAGAGTCGAATCAAGCACCACCACCGTCACCACCACCAACAACAACCCCTCTCCCTTCGGGAGAGGGACGGGGTGAGGGTATCGAGAATCCCGGGTTCCCACCCGTGAGAGCGGAGAGGACATGAGCAAGAACCCGGAGGACAAGACCCCGGATCCGGAGGACCGTCGAGTAGCCCGAGAGGGTCAGCTGAAACAGGAGCATCGGGAGTCGATCCTGCGAGCGCTGAAGGAGACGCACGAGCGGGTGCAGGAGGCGTATCCGGAGAAGTCGAGCCCGAGGCTGTCACAGGGCTGGGTGGATCGGAGGAGGCTGCTGCTGGTGGATCTGGCGTTGAACCTCTGTGAGGAGGCGGTGAAGGGGGAGACGGTGGGGACGCGCGAGCTGGCGGAGCGGGTGCACTCGGTGCTGTTCGTGGCGAAGGAGCTGGCGCCGGGGCACGCGATCGAGAAGGCGGCGGAGCAGGTGCTCGAGGCGCTCGGGGAAGGAGAACCGGGGCTCGAGGTGGATTGACCGTGTATGCCCCCTCTCCCTCTGGGAGAGGGCTGGGGTGAGGGTCGTCCCCGCTCAGAACCCCGGGGGCTTGCGGAACTCGCCAGTAATCTCGGTGAGGGCCTCGCAGAAGGCGAGGAGCTCCTCGTCCTGCCATCTGCGGCCGATGACCTGGATGCCGAGGGGGAGGGGCGAGTCGACCAGGCGGGTGAGGGGAAGAACGGCGACGGGGTGGCCGGTGAGGTTGAACACGCAGGTGAAGGCGCAGGTGCCGGTGATGTAGGGCACCTGCTGTCCGTCCACGTCGATCCACTCGCCACTGCGGCGGTGGGTGAAGGCCTGGCCCACGGTGACGGGGCAGAGCCAGGCGTCCCATTGGGAGAGGAAGGACTCGACCTGGCCGGTGATGCGGTCATGGAGGGCGAGGGCTTCGATGTACTCGGGCATCTGGCTCTGCACGCCGCGCACGATGCCGCGGTTGAGGGGTGCATCGCCGCGCATGGCCTTGAAGCGGAGGCTGAAGACGAAGCGGGTGACGGACTGCATCTCGGCGCCGAGCTCGGCGCCGAGCACGCGGCCCCACACCTCCCACAGCTCGTCGTAGTCGAGGTTCCTGGGCCCGGCGCGCTCGATGCGGCAGCCGAGCCGCTCGAGGGTGAGGGCGAGCTTCTCCAGGGCGGTGCGCGTCTCGCGGGTGACGGGGAGGCCGCCGAAGTCATCGGTCCAGGCGATGCGGTAGGAGCGCAGCTCGCGGGGGCGCACGTTGCGCAGGGGGACGGGGGGGACATCCCAGTCCTGGTCATCGGGGCCGGCGAGCAGCTTCAGTCCCAGCTTGAGGTCCTCCAGGCTGCGGGCGAGGGGCCCGGCGGCGCCCTCGTAGCGCACGCCGCGGGGGCGGCCGGGCATGGGGGGGATGTGGCCGGAGGTGGGGACGCGGTGCTCGGTGGGCTTGAAGCCGAAGATGCCGCAGTAGTGAGAGGGGACGCGGATGGAGCCGGCCAGGTCGCTGCCCACCTCGAAGGGGGACATGCCGGAGGCGACGGCCGCGGCGCCGCCACCGGTGCTGCCTCCGGGGGTGCGCGTCTCGTCCCAGGGGTTGCTGGCGCGGCCGAAGAGGTGGCCGTTCGTCTGCAGGTCCAACGTGAAGGTGGGCAGGTTCGTCTTGCCCAGGAGGATGGCGCCGGCGGCCTTGAGCCGGGCGACCACGGTGGCGTCATGCTTGGGGACGTGGTGGCGCAGGCGCTTGTAGCTGCTGGTGGTGCGCACCCCGGCGGTCATGAACGAGTCCTTGATGGTCATGGGGACGCCGTGCAGGGGGCCCCAGGACTCGCCGCGGGCGAGCGCCTCATCGGCCTCGCGGGCGCGCTGGCGGGCGTTTTCCTCGTCGAGCGTCACGAGGGCGTTGAGGCGCGCGTTGTGCCGGGCCACCTGCTCGAGGTGCACTTCCAGTAGCTCCCGGGCCGACACCTCGCGAGCCCGCACGAGGGCCGCGAGCCGGTGGGCCGGAAGGAAGTGGAGCTCCTGCATAAGGCGCCTTCCTCCGCACGATGTGTGCTGCGTCGTTGGGTCCAGAAGCTAGACACGAGCCCCGAGCGATCCGTCACCCACTGGCCGGAAGTCTTCCCGAGGCGTTCACCAGCTGGCGGAGCGGGAGAGGGCGCCTGTTGGTGGAGGACACTCGGCCGGGGTCGAGGTCCCCGGACACCCGGCCCGAGGCGGGGTCCCACGGGCCGTCAAACCGTTCCGGAGCCCGGCCGGGTCAACTATCCTCCGGGCACCTCAGGAGGAAGCATGGAGAGCCAGGAGGGCATCAAGGCCGAGCGGGCGCGCAACTTCATCACGTTGATGGAGCGCATCCGCATCATCGACGACGAGGCGGCGGAGCGGGCGCTGCTCGACGAGCTCACGCGCCCGGGGCGTCCCTTCATCCTCTCCTTCGTCAACGCGCACGCGGTGAACCTGGGTTGGAATCAACCGGGGATGCTGGACGGGCTGATGCGCTCGGACATGCTGCTGCGCGATGGCATCGGGGTGAAGCTGGGGCTGAGGGCCTTCCAGAAGCCGTTCGGGCTGAACATGAACGGGACGGACTTCATCCCCAAGATTGCCCGTGCGTACAAGGGCCGGAAGGTGGCGCTCTTCGGCACGCGCTCGCCGTGGTTGGACAACGCGCGGCGCACGCTGGAGGAGTGGGGGCTGACGATCGTCGCGAGCCAGGAGGGGTTCGACCCGCCGGAGACGTACGTGCGGCTGGCGGTGGAGACGAAGCCGGACCTCATCATCATGGCGATGGGGATGCCCAAGCAGGAGGAGGTGTCGGTGAAGCTGCGCGAGGCCCTCTCGCACCCGGTGCTCATCGTCAACGGGGGCGCCATCCTGGACTACATCGGGGGCAAGGTGCCGAGGGCGCCGCTGGTGATGCGCAAGACGGGGATGGAGTGGCTGTTCCGCCTGGCGGTGGAGCCCCGGCGGCTGTTCAGCCGCTATGTCCTTGGCATCCCCATCTATTTTTCCCACGTGGCGGAAGTGCGGCGGTCGGGGAGCGTGGGGCAGCCGGGCGGGCGAGCGGAACCCCGGTGAATCCGCTGGAGGGCCGCGCGTGCACCTCTTGTGACGCGTCGGGAATTCTGCGTTCCTAATGGGCGGATATGGAATCAGCCAAAGCCGCCCATCAAGCGTTTCTCAAGACCAAGACCTTCGGAGCGTTGGATGGGCTCCGAGCCCTCGCCATCTTCGCGGTGGTGCTCTACCACGTGCTGGAGGCGCGTGAGGGGCTCGTGGGGCGCTTCTACCTGAGCGTCTCGCTGTTCTTCGCCATCAGCGGCTTCCTCATCACCACGCTGCTGCTGCGCGAGCGCGAGAGCACGGGCACCATCTCGCTCAAGGGCTTCTACGCGAGGCGCTCGCTGCGCATCTTCCCGCTCTACTACGCGGTGACGGCGCTCTACATCGTGCTCGTGTATTTCTTCGAGCAGGACATGGTGGTGCGCGGGGCCTTCTTCGACAACGTGAAGTACTACCTCACGTACACGTCGAACTGGTTCATCAAGCTGGAAGAGGGCCGCATCATCTTCTACTTCGCGTGGTCCATGGCCACCGAGGAGCAGTTCTACCTGCTGTGGCCGTTCGTGGTGCGCTACTTCAAGAGCACCTGGGGGCCGGTGGTGTTCATGTCGGGGATGCTGGCGGTGGGCATCTTCATGGGCTGGGCGACGAAGACGGGCTACCTGGACACGACGCACCTGTGGGTGCGCGTCCTGGCGAGCATCTCCATCTCCGTGTGCATGGGCTGCCTGTCGGCGTACCTGGTGCACTACCCCCAGCCGTTCGAGTGGACGTGGAAGGTGCTGGGGCAGGTGTGGAGCGTGCCGGTGATTGTCGTCCTGGTGTTCTTCGCCATCTACAACCACGACACGCCGCTGTGGCTGTCCTCGTTCCTGCTCACGGCGATGGTCATCGCCATGTGCATCCGTCCCCACCACGTGATGGCGCCGCTCATCGACCACAAGTGGCTGCGCTACGTGGGCTCCATCACCTACGGCATCTACCTGATGCACATGATTTCGCTGAACATCGTGCGCCGGGTGGTGCCGCACAACCTGATTCTCTATTACGTGCTGACGCTGGCGCTGAGCATCGGCCTGGCGACGCTGAGCTACCGTTACTTCGAGAAGCCCTTCCTGAAGCTGAAGAACCGCTTCGACTGGCGCGACAAGAAGCCGGCGGAGCCCGCGGCGCAGCCGGTGGCGAGCACCCCGGTGGGCCCGAGCTGACGAGGAATCCGACACCATGACGAAGCTGGTCCGTCCCCCCATCCTGCTGACGATGGCCGACTATTACGGCACCCTGGCCGCGGTGCGGTGCCTGGGCCGCCGGGGCATTCCGGTCACCGTGGCCGAGTCCAAGCTCCTGGCGCCCGCGCGCTGGAGCCGCTACGTGACGCGGCGGGTGGAGTGCCCGGACGTGGGGGACTCGGACGCCTTCCTGGAGTGGCTGTTGCGCTTCGGCGAGGCGGAGCCCGGGCACGTGCTGTACCCGACGAGCGATGACATGGCGTGGCTGTTCGCCCTGCACCGCGAGGAGCTGGGGAAGCACTTCCGGATGTACCAGCCGGGGGTGGACGTCATCTACGGGCTGCTGAACAAGCAGAGGCTCCACGACCTGTGCAAGGACGTGGGGCTGGACGTGCCGGACACGTGGTTCCCCGAGGGGGAGGCGGACCTGGGGAAGGTGGCGGCCGAGGCGCGCTTCCCGGTGCTGCTCAAGCCGCAGACGCAGATCCTGTTCGAGAGCCACGTGAAGGGCGCGCAGGTGGAGCGCGCGAGCGAGCTGTTGCCGCGCTACCGCGAGTTCCTGGAGCGCAACCGGTACGGGCGCAAGCTGATGGAGTACGACGCGCGGGCGAACCGGCCGATGGTGCAGGCGTTCTACACGGAGGCGGCGCAGAACATCTTCAGCCTGAGCGGCTTCGTGGACCGGACGGGCGAGCTGTTCGTGGCGCGCGGGGCGGTGAAGGTGCTGCAGAGGCCGCGCAAGCTGGGCATCGGCCTGTGCTTCGAGGAAGTGCCGGTGGACGTGGAGGTGGCGGAGAAGGTGAGGGCCCTGTGCAAGAAGCTGGGCTATCACGGCACGTTCGAGGTCGAGTTCATCCGGGCGGGAGGCAAGCAGCTGCTCATCGACTTCAACCCGCGCTTCTACAGCCAGATGGGCTTCGACATCGCCCGGGGGAGTCCGCTGCCGCTGTTCGTGTACGAGGCGGCGTGCGGGCACGAGGCGCTGCTGGGAGACCTGGCGCGCGAGGCGTTGCAGTGGAAGGGAGGCGGCCAGTACATCTACTGCCACCGGGGCATCTTCGAGCTGCTGTTGAGGGCGCAGGGCCTGTCGAGGCGGTTGTCGGGAGACGAGGTGAAGTACTGGCGCGAGTGGTACGCGCGCAACCGGGAGCGCGCGGTGGACGCGGTGCTGGACACGGGTGACTGGGTGCCGTGGATGGTGGACGTGGCCATGCACCTGCGCTCGTACGCGAGGCACCCGAAGGGCTTCATCCGCACCATGGTGCTCGACAAGTAGGGCGGGCGGAGGAGTCCGCGGCCTTGCGGGCCGCACACATTCGTCTACGCTGCCGCCCGTGGATACCGAGCTGTCGTCAGCCCTGGAGACGTCATTGGAGAGCTCTGATGCCAGCGCCTGAGGCTCCTGGGCAGACCTCCTTGTTCAACGTGCCGAGGAAGCGCGTACCGTTCCTGACACGCGTACAGCTGCGCAACTACCGCAGCATCGCCGCGTGTGACGTGGGACTCGGGCCCCTGACGTTCCTCGTGGGTCCGAACGGCTCCGGGAAGAGCAACTTCCTGGATGCGCTGCGGCTCATCACCGACGCGCTGCGGACATCACTCGAGCACGCTCTGCGTGATCGCGGCGGGGTGCACGAGGTTCGTCGGAGATCCAGCGGCCATCCCACCCACTTCGGTATCCGGATCGAGTTCCAGCTCCCCGACGGGGAGTGGGGGCACTTCTCATTCGAGGTGGGCGCGCGCTCCCATGGTGACTATGCGGTCCAGAAAGAGGAGTGCAAGGTAGGGAAGGCACGATACCTCGTGCGTGAGGGAGAGGTCGTCATCAAGCCCACCCCCATTGCACCACCGGGCTCGGATGATCGACTGTACCTCGTCAACGCTGCGGGTCTGCCGGAGTTCCGTCCCGTGTTCGACGTGCTCTCGAACATGGGGTTCTACAACCTGAATCCGGACAAGATTCGAGCCCTTCAATCTCCCGACAAGGGCGAGCTGCTCGCACGCGATGGTCTCAACCTGTCGAGCGTGCTCGAGCGCCTGGAGAAGCTGGACGGGGGGAGTACGAAGCGGCGCATCGAGGAGTACCTCAGCCGTATCGTGCCGGGGTTGGAGGGGGTGGATCCCAAGCGCGTCGGGCACATGGAGACCCTGGAGTTCCGCCAGCACGTCGAGGGCTCCAAGGATCCCTGGCACTTCCCGGCGATCAACATGTCCGACGGGACCCTTCGAGCGCTGGGTATCCTCGTTGCCCTCCTCCAGGCCCGGGTCGAGGACCGCGTGCGCCTCGTGGGGATCGAGGAACCCGAGGTAGCGCTGCACCCCGCCGCGGCGGGAATCCTGCGCGATGCCTTGCGCGATGGCTCACGGCATGCGCAGGTGATCGTGACGAGTCATAGCCCCGAGCTCCTCGATGCTTCCGATGTCTCCGCCGAGGAGATCGTCTCGGTCGTCGCCGAGAAGGGGAAGACCTTCATTGCCCGGCTCGACGAGGCCACGCGCTCCTCTCTCAAGGATCGGCTCTACACGGCCGGCGAGTTGCTGAAGGCGAACCAGCTGACGCCCGATCTCGATGCGGTTCCCGATCCCAAGCAGCTCCAACTCTTCGAGCTGGAGGCCTGATGAAGGTAGGGCTCATCGTCGAGGGCCACGGGGAGGTGGCATCGGTCCCCATCCTCTTGCGGAGGATCCTGCGAGAGCTGGCACCCGCACTGAACCCCACTGTCCTGCCTCCGCATCGCGTCCCCCGGGGGCAGCTCGTCAAGCAGGAGGGACTCCAGCGTGCCGTCGAGCTCATGGCGCGAAAGGTGGGGGACGATGGGCGAATCCTCATCCTGCTCGATGCCGATGACGACCTTCCCTGTGTGCTGGGTCCCAGGCTCCTCACCGAGGCGGGACATCACCGTCCGGATCGCGACATCTCGGTGGTCGTCGCGACGCGTGAGTACGAGGCCTGGTTCCTGGTTGCCGCGGAGTCGCTTCGGGGTCGTAGGGGGCTTCCAGAAGGGCTCGGCCCGCCTCCCGCGCCCGAGGAGATTCGCGATGCGAAGGGCTGGCTGAATCAGCACATGGCGGACGGTTATAGTGAGACCGTCGATCAGCCCGCCCTGACGAGCGTCTTCGACCTGACGGCGGCGCGACGCGCGGGCTCCTTCGACAAGCTCTTCCGGGAAATCGGGCGCCTGTTCGGCCTCGCTGTTACTCCTCGTCCGGCTCCCGTCGAACCTGACGGAAGCTCGTGAAGAGGGCATACAGATGGACAGGAACCTCGCGCGTGCCAACCCGCGCGCCTACGCCATTCTCCACACCGGAGCGGACCCCGAGGCCGAGGCCGCCTTCCTGCGCACGCTCGCCCCCGCGGACGTGGCGCTGCACATGGAGGCGCTGCTGGCGGCGCTCGTGTTGCCGCCCCACCCCGTCACGGGGGGCCAGCTGGAGCCGACCGTCGAGGTGCGGGGCGCGGAGGCGCTCGGCCTCGCCGCGAGCCTGTACGTCGAGGAGCCGGAGGGCGAGCGGGTCACCGGCTTCAACGTCGTGAAGGCGTACTGGCTCGAGCCCGCCGAGATGCACGGGTTGCTCGAGGCGTTGTGGCTGGCCAATGCCTCGTTCGCTCAGCGCCCCTCGAAGACCACCGTCCTCTTCAGCGGTGGCGGCCAGGGCCTGTCGTTGGATGCGCGTCTGGGGCTCGTGGAGACCCTGTACGGAGGGCTGGCATTCAAGCGTGTCGACCTCACCTTCTCCCGTTGCTCGATCGGCCCCGATGGCAGGCAGGGAGAGGGGTGCGCTTCTCTCTCGTTGCACTGGCTGGCACCGGACGGCGGCGAGGCCCTGGCGCTGTTCTCCCATGTGAAGGGCAACGCCCACCGGGATGAGGTGGTGTCCTGGGCGCGGGCGCTCTCCCGGGAGCGGGGCTGGCCCCGCTGGGAGAATTGCGAATACGTGGAGGGCTGACGCCCGGGGCTCACTCCGGGGCGACCGTGAGGTCCAGCACGGTCATGGACCAGGGCGGCAGCAGCACCTGCATGTTGCCCCCGGACTGGAAGAAGGACTTGCGCTCGGAGAAGCCCGAGGGCTCACCGGCGTAACCCATCACCCGGGCGCTCTTCACGTTGCCGCAGCCCTTGAATTCCACCTGGGCGTTGCGGGCCACATCCGGCTCCAGGTTGAGCGCGACGGCCACCATCCGCTTGCCATCGTCGCTGCGCGAGGCGAACAGCGACATGCCCTGTCCCTCCGAGGCCTTCTCGAAGCGGGACGGCACGTAGTTGTCCTGGAAGCGCCCGCCCTTGCCGTCGAAGTTGCGGAAGGCTCGGAACGCCCAGAACGTGGGGCTGCGGAAGGGCGGGTAGGTGAAGTGGAACGCCGAGGTGAGGTTCTGCTCGGCGAAGCGGCCCAGGGCCTCGGCCTGCGCGAGGCCTCCGCTCATGTGCTTCGTCGCGCCGAAGTTGTACTCGCCGATGGACAGGCCCCGGCCCGGGTAGTTCTCGGCGATCCACCGCTTCACGCGGGGAATCAGCTCGACCTTGTCGTCGATCCAGGACTCGTCCTTGTACGTCGGATCCCACAGCGCGCGGGTGGAGCGGATGCGCCGCGCCGAGGTGTCCGGATCCGTGGCGCCCGACTCCTCGAAGCCGATGCCCTCGCCCTGCGGGTAGAAGTGCACGTCCACCACGTCGAGGATGCGGGTGCCCGTCTGCTTCTCGTGCTCGGCGAGCTTCTTGAGGTACCAGGCCAGCAGCGGCACGTTGCCGTGCGCCTTGCGGTCCTTCTTGTTGCCACCCGGGGCCACGTCCGCCGCCGAGTTGAAGTAGTTCGTCCAGCCCCACTCGGCCGGGCCCGCGATGACACCTTCCGGGTCCGCCTGCCGCACGGCGGTGCCGTAGGCGATGGTGCGCTCGAGCAGCTCGTCGTAGGTGGCCGGCTCCGGGTGCACGTCCCGATGCGTGGTGTTCCAGAGCATCGGCTCGTTGTCGAGCAGGTACATGTGCACGCTGCGCCCGCGGGCCTTGTCCTTCTCGCGGATGGTGCGCACCCACTCGTGGATGAACGAGGGCGGTGCCTCGACGCTCGTCTGCGTGGGCTGGGGCGGGATGAGGGCCTCGCCCGAGGGCGCGATGCCGTTGCCGGCCTCGGGCACGTCCGGGTCCATCTTCTGCTGCATGCCGAAGACGGACCTGGGGAAGCCCATGGAGGTGGCGTCCTTGGACACCCAGCCCAGCATGGGGACGGTGAGCGCCGTCCGCACACCGCGCTGCAGGTTGGACTGGAGGAAGTTGTCGTAGGTGTACTGCGGCGTGGCGACGATGATGTTGCGGAAGAAGTAGTCGTTGGCCGTATTCCAGACGTTGCCCAGCTTCCAGTTGTAACGGGAGGTGGGGTTGCCGCCCCAGCGGCGCGCCGTGGCGCCGAGCTCCCACTGGTGGCTGTCCTTCGTCTCGCGCATGTTGTTGAACGCGATGCCGTAGATGAGCGGGCTGATGGGGTGGCCGGGCTGGGTGCAGTCCACCACCACCTTGGACGCCTTCGCGTCGCCGAAGGCCACGCGGCCACCGCCCACGGCGGCCGCGTCCTTGGGGCCCTGCGCCACGGCGGGCGTGACGAGGTTGGCGAAGCCCACCTGGTTCAGCTCCACCTGCTCGTTGCCCACCTTCTTGTGCGCGCGCAGGACGATCTGCGTGAAGGGGTGCTTCTCCGGGTTGAGCTCCTTGAGGGGGATGAACACCTGCGTCCACCCGCCGTCGCGCGCGGTGACGTGGGAGTCCCCCAGCCGCACGCGGGGGAAGAGCATCTCGCCCTCGGAGTCCAGCCGCACCTCGAGGAAGTCGCCGAAGCCGGAGGGGGCCTGGTAGCGCAGCGTCAGCCCGCCGTACTCCGTCTGCAGGCCCTTCTTGTGCAGCACCCAGCCGCCCAGGTTGGCCATGCGCAGCTTCGCCGGGGTGGCTCCCTTCAGCTCGCGCTCGGACCAGCCATGGTCCTCCCAGCCCGGCTGCAGGCCGTTGTCATAGGCCAGCTCCACCGGCTCGATGACGGGCCGGGCGGCGCTCCCCTCCACCTGCCGCGTCTGCTCCACCAGGGCGGTGCCGTCCATGGGCGTCATGCCGCCGGG
>NZ_JANKBZ010000048.1 GCF_024623785.1 Archangium lipolyticum | reverse complement strand
CGGCACGGTGGTGCTGATGGGGGTGACGGCGAACACGACAGCCGCGGCGGTGACGTCGGCGGTGTCAGCGGCCCGGACGACGGGGGCGTGTGACGAGTCGAAGCAGAGTGACAACCAGGCCCACCATCTGTGCACGAACAAGAATGGCACAGCGGAAACCAACGGTGGTCCCTGGACGCCCCGATTCGAGGAACTCTTCGCACAAGCGGGGATGAGTCTCGATGACCCGGCAAACATCGTCTATCTGCGAGACCACAAGGGGCCTCATCCCAAGGAGTACCATCAAGAGGTTCTCAAGCGATTGAGGGATGCGCTTGGGACTTGTAGGACTCGGGTCGAGTGTCGAGCCAGGCTTGTGGAAGAACTCGACAGGATTGCAGGGGAGGTATGTACGTCGGGCTCCAAACTCAACAAGCTCGCTACGAAGAATCCATGACCACGCAGATGAAGTATTATGAGATATTTGATGATGTGTACGTTCCTGGACGATGGCACTTGAGAATGCCTCTCGGTACTGAGGATGAGTTATTCGACACCTGGAGGTTTCGTGAGGGCAGAGTCCTGGATATCCAGGAGCCGATTCACTTGTCAGTGAAGCCAGCGGGCATTGCGCTCGACTTCTCTGAGTCCATGGGGATTCCCGTCGTACACCGCCGGGTGGTCTCGCTCTTCGAGCGTCTGGGGATGCAGAAAGAGGTGCAGTTCATCCCTGTCGAGGTGGAGGGCCAGTCAGAGCCCTGGTTCATTCTCAATGCCTTGCAGGTCATCAAGTGCATTGATGATGCCCGGTGTGAGGAGGTGTTTTACTGGCTGCCGGAGGACAACCGCCCGGACAAGGAGGGCGGCTATCGGAACGTGCGAGGGCTGAAGGTGGACCCGGCGAAGATAGGGGACGCCAACATCTTTCGTCCCTGGGGCTGGAAGGTGGTTCTCATCGTCTCCGAGCGCGTCAAGCTGGCCATGGAGCAAGAGGGCATCACCGGCACTGAGTTCGTCGAGGTCTGAGGATGGCATTCCGCGCAGTGCGCCCGTGGTCGCCGAGGGCCGGATGGGTCGAGATGCATCCGAGAATCATCCCTGTTCTCTGTCTGCTGCTGCTGGTGGTGCCGCTTTTGGCCCGAGCGGCCCCGCCCAAGGTGGAGGCGCGGCTCTCGGTGTTGGAGCCGGTGGGGGTGAGCGAGTACCACGGAAGCCAGGGGCGCGGGCTGAAGCTCAGCTTCACTGTGGCCGAACGCTTCGGGAAGGAGATGGGAGGAGTGGGGCTGAGGGTGTTGGTGACGTTGGCGGGAGCGAGGCTGGCCAGGGCGTTGCCGGAGGTGCCGGGAGGAGGGCTGTGGGGGAGGCTGTCACCGCCCCGCTTCGGTTTGGCGGGAGGAGGAGGGAGGGGAGGGTTGAGGGTGGGAGAGAGGGCGGGGGCGCAGGTGAGCGTGGCGGACGGCACGGTGGTGCTGATGGGGGTGACGGCGAACACGACGGCCGCGGCGGTGGCGTCGGCGGTGTCAGCGGCCCGGACGACGGGGGCGTGTGCCGAGTCGAAGCAGAGCGACAACCAGGCCCACCATCTGTGCACCAACAAGAATGACACGTCCGACATCAGCGGCGGTCCCTGGACACCTGAGTTCGAGGCTCTCTTCGCGCGGGCGGGGATGAGTCTCGATGACCCGGCGAACATCGTCTACTTGCGAGACCACAAGGGGCCCCATCCCGAGGAGTACCACAGTCAGATCTTCGAGCGATTGAATAGGGCGCTTGGGACTTGTAGGACTCGAGCCGAGTGTCGAGCCAGGCTTGTGGAAGAACTCGACAAGATTGCAGGGGAGATATGTACGCCAGGCTCCAAGCTCAACAAGCTCGCCACGAGGAGGCCATGACGGCGCAAGCAAGATATTACAAGCTATACGATGATAAATACATTCCAGGGCGTTGGCACCTGCGGATGCCTCTCGGTACAGAGGATGAGTTGTTCGACACTTGGCGGTTCCACGAGGGACGGGTCCTGGATATCAAGGAGCCAATTTGCTTATCCGTGAAACCCGCGGGTGTTGCGCTCGAATTCTCTCATTCCATGGGGATTCCCATCGTCAACCGTCGTGTCGTTTCTCTCTTCGAGCGTCTGGGGATTGAGGAGGAGGTGCAGTTCATCCCTGTTGAGGTGGAGGGTCAGACGGAGCCCTATTTCATCCTCAATGCCTTGCAAGTCATCAAGTGCATCGACGACGCCCGGTGCGAGGAGGTGCTCTATTGGTTGCCGGAGGACAACCGCCCGGACAAGGAGGGCCAATACCGGAACGTGGCGGGGTTGAAGATAGACCCGACGAAGGTGGGGGCCGCCAACATCTTCCGGCCCTGGGGCTGGTTGGTGACGCTCATCGTCTCCGAGCGCGTCAAGCTGGCCATGGAGGCGGAGGGCATCACTGGCACCCGGTTCATCGAGGTCTGACGCCGGGTCGTGCGCTCACCCCGCGGGGCTGGCTCCTGGGGCCTCGGAAGTCTCCGCCTCCGGCGGCAGCACGTAGGGCCCGAGCGTGTCGCGGTACTCGCGCAGCAGTGTCTCCGGGGCGTGCACCTTCCGGCCCGTGAGCATCGTCTGCAGCATCATCGCATTCACCACGCCCTTGCCTCTCACGTGGTTGTTGGTGACCACGTACACGTCACTCACCCTCGGATGCGCAGCCATCTCCTTCGTGCGCTCGGTCCAGGGCTTCAGCTCCTTCGCCGTGTACAGGTAGTCGTAGCGCTCCATCGCGCTCGCCGTCTTGCGGAACCAGTTGCGGTAGTTGCGCCCATGCACCCGCACGTAGCCCACCGACGACGTCACCCGCGCGCTCGGCCCCAGTGAGCTCTGGAAGAGCGGTTGGTCGATGTTCACGAAGCCCACTCCCCGCTCGGCCAGCTCCGCGAAGACGTCCGGCTCGTTCCAGGACTCGTGTCTCACCTCCAACGCCAATGGCCAGTCCGAGAACTCGGACACCAACGCGTCCAGCCAGTCCCGGTTCTCCTCGTCGTTGCGGAACGACCAGGGGAACTGCACCAGCACCGCTCCCAGTCTCCCCGCCTCGTGGATGGCATCCAGCCCCTCGCGAGTCTGGTGCACCTCGTCGGCCGTCCACGCCTCGCCCCGCTCGTGGGTGAAGCGCCTCCACAGCTTCGCCGTGAAGCGGAAGTCCGGGTTGAAGTCCGTCCGCTCCACCCAGAGCTCCGCGTTGCGCCGGCTGATGGGCCGGTAGAAGCTGGTGTTCAGCTCCAGCGCGTCGAAGTACCCCGCCAGGAAGGCCAACGGGTCGAACCCCCTCGGCTTCGGCTTCGGGTACACCACCCCCGCCCAGTCATCGTAGCTCCACCCCGCGGGTCCGATGCGAATCACGCGCGCACCTCCGACAGGTGACGATGGGCACCTCTCCGCCGCGCCGCAGCATGTGCCTGCCCGGCTGCCTCGCCCCTGGGAAAGCCCACCCGTGTGGCGTCTTTGACTCCCGGTGCAGGTCCGATGGGCTCCGGCGCGTCTTTCCGCAAAGGCTGCGCCCCCACCTCGGGCCACCGCAAAGGATGCGTCCTCCAGGGGGCCCAACCCCTGGCCCTCCGAGGGAAGGAGCGTTGGCTCTCCGTATGCAATGGAGTGTGGTCGTCACGACGGCTCCAACGGCGAGCCACTCAAGAGGCGCGAAGATGAAGCGAAACCTGCAGATCACCTTCCGTGGAATGAACCCCAGCGATGCCCTCTCGGAGCACATCCGCGACAGTGCGGACAAGCTCGAGCAGTTCTTCGACGGCATCACCGGCTGCCACGTGGTGGTGGAAGAGCCGCACCGGCATCATCAGCAGGGCAAGCATTTCCACGTCCGTCTGGACCTGCACGTCCCCGGCAAGAACATCGTGGTCGACCGCGAGCATGGTGACCGCGCCGCACACGAGGACCCGTACCAGGCCGTGAACGATGCCTTCGATGCCGCGAAGCGCCAGTTGCAGCACTACGCCGAAGGGCTTCGCGCCCACCGTTGAAGCACGCGTGACGGCCCTCCCCCCGCTGGGGAGGGCCCTCGTCAGGGGGAGGCTCATCCGGGCCTTCCCCTTTCGCGTTTCAGGGCAGCGCTGCCTTCACCGCGCCGAGCAGTGCATCGAGCGAGAAGGGCTTGCGGAGGAATCCCTGGACGGGGACTTCTCTCAACACCGTACGCTCGCAGGAGGTCATGACGACCACCGCCGGGGCGGGCGACTCCCGCCGCAGGGTCTTCAATACCGTGAGGCCGTCCATCAGGGGCAGCATCAGGTCGAGCAGCACCAGGTCCGGCCGCTCCCGCGTGAGCAATTCGAGAGCCTCCAGGCCGTTGCGAGCCATGCGCACGTGATGCCCCTCGTCCTCAAGGATGTCCTCGAGCGAGGCCGCGAGGATCTCCTCATCCTCGACGATGAGGATGCGGCTCATCCGCGCCCTCGGGGTTTGCGCGGGCGGCGTTTGGGGCTCTTGGTGGGCCTGGGCGCCTTGGGCCGCGCGGAGGGGGGGCGGTGGTGCGGCATGTCAGTCAGCATCCCCTCGAGCTCGGCATAGGGCTCCTGCACCTGCAAGCCCTGGCCGGAGATGACGAGCTCGCGCAGGAAGGGGTCGTTGTCGCTGTCGCGCATCTTCAGGATGGACAGCAGGCGGCGCAGCCGGCCGTTGAGCTCCACGAGGCGCAGGAGCATGACGTTGTCGAAGATGGCCTCCGCGCCCTGGACGGGGGAGCGGAGGTCGTGTCCGAAGAGGGTGTGGGTCTGCTCCGTCGCCAGCGTGGTGAGGTGGTGGTCACGCAGCGCGTTGAGGAGCGCGGACATGAAGCGGGGCGTGCGCTCGGGATCGATGGCCTCCTTGCAGAAGGGCTCCAGCCCGTCGATGAAGAGGCGCTGGTACTCATGCTGGGAGACATGGTCCATCAACTGCTGGACCATGGCATCCGGGAGCGTCTCCACGGGGGCGTGGACCTCGAGGCGCAGCAGCCCGCGTTCGACGTGAGGCGCGAGGTCCAGCCCCACGCTCTTCATCTTGCGGATCAGGGTCTCGGCGCTCTCCGCGAAGCCGAAGTACAGACCGCGCTCGCCCCGGGCCACGCCCTCGGCCAGGAAGTTCAACCCGAGGATCGTCTTGCCTCCCCCCGGACTGCCGAGCAGCAGCGTGGAGGAGCCCGCGATGAGGCCCCCCTGGCACATGGCGTCCACGCTGGGAATGCCGAAGCGCAGACGCACGCTGGAGTCGGGCACGGCCCTGGGCGTTGCGCGGAACACGGCCTCCCAGCGCGGGTAGACGTTCACGCCGCGCTCGTCGATGAGGAAGGTGTGCTTGCCCGGGATGTTGTTGCTGCCCCGGAACTTGATGACCTCCAGGCCGCGGATGGCCTTGAGCCCGAGCAGCTCCGCGCTCAGCGCGAGGATGCCGTCGACCATGGCGTACTCGACGTCCACGGCCTTGTTCACCTCGGTGCTCAGCAGGAGCGCGGTGCAACCGGTCAGCTCGCACAGCACCGACAGGCCCTGGAGGAACTCGCGCAGCTCCATGGGGGATTTCGCGTACGAGTGCAGCAGGGTGAAGCCATCCAGCACCAGGGCCTTGATGCGCCTCTCGCGCACCGTGCGCGTGAGCAGCTCCAGCAGCCCCGACAGGCCGCTGTCCTTCAGCGTCACCGAGCCGCTGAGGTAGTAGATGCGCGTGCCCACGTACTCGGACCGGAAGAACGCCAACGAGCGCAGGTGCAGCATCATGCGCGAGTGCGTCTCGGTGAGCAGGGTGACGTAGAGGGCCGCTTCACCCCGGTTGGCCACGGAGAAGCAGAACTGGTTGCCGAGCGTGGTCTTCCCCGTGCCGGGCGGGCCCGCGACGATATAGATGCCGCCGCACAGCCAGCCGCCCTCGAGGATCTGATCGAGGTAGGAGGTGCCGCTGGAGATCCTCGGGATTTCGTCCTGGGGCGCTTCCTGCTTCTCCTCGCTCCCTCCCATGACCGGGCCTCCCTTCGTCGGTGCCAGCGCTATCCCCTAGGTTGTGCATCCGGAGGGGAGAGACGTCACATCCGTCGCTCTCCCGCTCGCCCCGCTGGCGGCCAGCGGAGCGGCTACCGGCACCCGAGCCGCCGCAATACCTTGTGGGCGGGCGCGGGATGGGAGAGGGGAGGGAGGTGGGGCTTTCTGCCATGAGTGACTCGGATTCGCGGGAGATACAGGCCCAGGTGTGCCACCGCTGCCTGATGCGGCTCGAGACGAGCGCGGGCGGTGTGGACCTGCCGCGCCGCATCCGCGCCACGCTCGCCAGGCACGGGTGTGACGAGCGCGTGCGCGTCAGCCTCACCGGATGTCTGGGGTGGTGCCCCGTGGGACGCGTCAGTGTTCAGCTGTTCCGTGATGGGCAGGCGTCGGATGTGGTGTTGGTCGACCCCGCGAGGGATGGCGAGGAGCTGCTCTCTCACCTTCCGTGCCCATCCATGGAAGCGACGTAGTCCGGGTGTCCAGGGGTTTTCGCTCCTGGGTGAATTGGCTTCGTCCGGCGCAGAACTTTCCTCTCCTGGAAGCGCTCGGAAGCGGATGTTTCGTCCCGTGCGCGGGACATGAATCCTGGCGACCCCCTCGAACGTCCTTAGCTTCGGCCCCACGAGCTGTTCCGGCGTGCGGGGCAGCAGGGGCCGGTAGGAGGGCGTGTGGGCACGAACCATTCAGGCATCGAGGGCGATTCCATTTCTCGTGCGGGGAGCGGGGCTCGTCCCCCGCTCCTCTCCGCGTCTCGGTCCGAGACGTCTCCCGTCAGCGTCCAGTCCGCCCTGCGCGAGGTGCGGCCGGATGACCTGGACGCCATCTTCGACGACGCGCTCTTCGGCGCGCCGGAGCTGGAGGCCGCCTCCGATGAGGTGGCTCGCGCGCCCGAGGGCCGCGCTCCCGTGCCCGTGGGCGCGGTGGAGTGGTACGTGGAGCGTGGCGCCCAAGCGGTCGGTCCGTTCCGTCTGGAGCGTCTGCGCGAGCTGTGGCACCAGGGCGAGCTCGGCCCCGACACCCTCTTCTGGTGCGAGGCCTGGCCCAACTGGATGCCGCTGTCCCATGCCCCCGAGCTCGTGGCCGCGTTGACCATCGCGGGGCTGCCCACGGTGAGCGTCACCGCGACTCCTGCTTCCTCGAAGAAGGCCGGCTCCGAGGCGAAGAAGGTGGTCTCCGCGCTGCCCTCGCTCGTCGCGGAGGAGGAGGCGTGGCTGCGCAAGATGAAGGAGGACCGCGAGCAGGCCCAGGAGGAGGAGCGCTCCGCCTTGCTGGACGCTCCGAGCGCGCCCCTCCCCTCGCCCGTGGTGCCCGCGCACTTCGTGCCCCTGGCGCCGCCCGTGCCCCAGGCCGCTCCGGTCGCGACCGCGGGGCTCCTCGCGCCGGTTCCTCCCCAGATGGGTGGGCCCGTCGCGCCGTACCCCTACCCGTACCCGGGGCTCGGGGTGCCCCTGGCTCCGCCCGTCGCTCCTCCCATGATGGCCGCTCCCGTTCCCGTCGAGGCGCCCGCGCCCTCGCGGCGGGGACTGCTGGGTGTGGCTGGCGTGGTGGCTGGTTCCACCGCCGTGGGGCTCATCGTGGGGGCGCTGTTCCTCATGCCGCGGCTCCAGGGTGCTCCAGTGCCCCAGCGCGAGGTCTCTCCGCCTGCCGTCACGTCTCCCGTGGTCGCCGCGGCTCCGGTGGTGCAGCAGCCCGCTCCGGTGGCGCAGCAGCCCGCGCCCGTGGCTCAGCCCGTGGTTTCCGCGCCCCAGCCTCCGCCCGCCGTCGTGCCGGCACCCGAGGCGCAGGCCGCGAAGGTCATCACCGCCCCGGCGCCGTCCGCGCCCGTGGCGGCTCCCGAGCAGCCTCGGAAGGTGGCCGAGGTTGCTCCGGTGGCGCCCGAGAAGGCGCTCCCCGGCCGGCGCCTGGCCGCGGTCCGCCCGGAGGAGTCCGCTCCGGCTCCGCAGCTCCGCTCGCAGCCGCAGCCCGCGCCCGTGGCTCCCGTCGCGTCTCCGGCCCACGAGGCCCTGGAGGAGGACAAGGGCGCCGATGACCCGACCAACATCGACGACTCCATCGACAAGGACTTCGAGCGCGAGCTCGGCTTCGCGAAGGACTCGCCGAAGAACAAGCCGGAGGACCCGCGCTCCAAGCGCACCGTCTATCTCCCGCCCGAGCCCGGCACGGCCCTGCAAGAGTCGCTGTCCACCTCGGACATCGTGCAGGTGGTGAGCGCCCACAAGGACTCCATCCTCTCCTGCATCGAGGCCCACGAGCCTCCTCGCACCTCCGACTCGGGCAAGGACCGCTTCGTGCTGCGCTGGCGCGTCCAGACCAGCGGCTCCGCCTCCGACGTGCAGATGGAGACCGACTCCCTCAAGGGCACTCCGTTCGCCCGCTGCATGGAGGGCGCCGTGCGCTCCTGGAAGTTCCCGCAGCACCGCGTGCAGAGCAGCGAGCCCATCCGCTTCCCGTTCACCTACTGAGCGCTCTCAGCGCGCCGCCAGCCGGGCCGCCTTGAGCAGCGCTTCCTCCATGGGAACGCTGCTCGCCTTGCCCTTGCCCGCGATGTCGTACGCCGTGCCGTGGTCCGGTGAGGTCCTCGGCACCGGCAGCCCGAGCGTCACGTTCACCGTCCGCTCGAAGTCCAGCGCCTTCGCCGGGATGAGCCCCTGATCGTGGTACATCGCCAGCACCACGTCGTACGGGAAGCCCTCCACCTTCGCGAAGAGCCCGTCCGCCGCCAACGGCCCGTGTGCGTCCACCCGCAGCTTGCGCGCCCGCTTGATGGCCGGTGTCAGGACCTCCACCTCCTCGCGCCCCAGCAGCCCTCCCTCGCCCGCGTGCGGGTTGAAGCTCAGCACCCCGATGCGAGGGGCCCGGCCCACCACGGGTTTCAGGCTTCGTGACAGCAATTGGAGCTGCCCCACCAGCCGCTCCACCGTCAGCAGCTTCGAGACCTCCACCAGTGGCACGTGGTTCGTCGCCAACGCCACGCGCACCCGGGGGCCGTCCATCAGCATCAGCACCTCGCGCCCGAACGCCTCCGCCAGCACCTCCGTGTGCCCCATGAAGGGGATCCCCGCTCGGGAGATCCGCTCCTTCGACACCGGCGCCGTACACAGCGCGTCCACCTTCCCCGCTCGCGCCGCTTCGATCGCCGCCTGGATGTAGCTGTATTGCGCCCGGCCTCCCGCTCTCGTCGGCTTGCCCGGCTCTCGGTCCTTCTCCGCCAGCTCCGTTACGACGCACACCGTCGGCTGTGTGCCTCGGGTCAGGGTCTCGGGTGTGGCCCGCGCGTATTTTTGGAACTGCGCGAAGCGCGCCAGTGTCGGCCCGTCTCCGAAGATCACGGGTTGCAGCGCCCGGCGGACCTGTGGCCTCGCCAGCGCTTGCGCCGTGATCTCGGGCCCGATCCCCGATACGTCTCCCAACGAGATTCCTACGACCGGACGCTCGCTCACGCGTCTTCCCTCACCCTGACCCTCTCCCAGAGGGAGAGGGGATTGACGCGGATTCCAACCCGGGGCTCGAGATACCCTCACCCCGTCCCTCTCCCAGAGGGAGAGGGGTGTTTGTTGGGGCTCGCTCTCAGATCTTCACGTCGATCGACGCCTGCTGCCTCAGCTCCTGCACGTATTGCTCGACGTACTTCTCCGTCTTCTGCAGCCGCAGCCGCCCCTCCAGCTCCGCCTTCACCGTCTCGAACGCGGGCACGTCCACCGCTCGCCTCTCCTCCACCTTCAACACGTGCCAGCCGAACTGTGTCCGCACCGGCTCGCTCACCTCGCCCTCCTTCAGCGCGAACGCCACCTTCTCGAACGCCGGCACCATCACCCCTCGCCGGAAGAAGCCCAGGTCCCCGCCTTCCTTCGCGCTCGGGCCCTCGCTCTTCGCCTTCGCCAGCTCCGCGAAGTCCACCCCTGGCTTGCGCGCCTCCTCCGCCAGCGTCAGCGCCTTCTTGCGCGCCGCTTCCACCTGCTCCGGCGTCGCCTTCGGATCCACCTGCACCAGGATGTGCCGCGCGTGCACCTCGGCGTCTCCCGACTCCATCTTCGAATACTGCGTGTAGGCCGCCTTCAGGTCCTCCTCCGACACCTTCACCTTCGGGCTCACCTTCATCTGCACCAGCTTCATCCGCGACATCTGCTTGCGCAGGAAGTCCTTGTAGGCCGCCAGTGTGTAGCCCTCTCCCGACAGCAGGCGCTCGAACTGCGAGTCGTCCGTGATGTTGTTCTGCTTCCTCACGTCCGCCATCGCCGCCTCGAGCTCGGCATCCGTCGTCGCCAGCCCCAGCTCCTGGATCTGCGCCTCCATCAGCTTCTCGCCAATGAGCGTGTCCAGCGAGCTCTTCAGCACCCGCGCGCGCTCCTCGGCGCGCTTCTGGGGCTCGCGCACCGCGCTGTTCACCCGCGCCAGCTCCGGCGCCGCGCGCTTCTCCACCTCGGACAGCGCGATGACGTCCTTGTTCACCACCGCCGCCACCCGGTCCACCAGCTCCGCACGCGCCACCGCACCGCTCAGCAGCAGCGCCGCCACCATCGTCCCCATCAGCTTCTTCATATGCCTCCTCATCCTCGTGTCCTCGTCGGGACGACGTGTCGTCATTTCTTCGCGGCCGCTTGCGTCGCCGGCCGCTCGCGGATGGCCTGCAGTGTGGCCTCGTTCACCCACACCTTCGCCTTCGCCCGGAGCTCCTGCTCGTACTTCGTCTGCGCCTCCGCCCGCCGCTGCGCCAGCAGCTTCGTCTCCACCTGGTCGCGCACCTCCGCGAACTCCAGCTTGCGCCCCGGCTTCTTCTCCAGCACCCGGAACAGGTGGTAGCCGTACTCCGTCTCCACCACGTCCGAGCTCTGCCCCACCCCGAGCTTGAACACCACCTCGTCGAAGGCCGGCGGCATCTGCCCGCGGGGGAAGAAGCCCAGGTCCCCTCCCACCTTGGCGTCCGCGCTCAGCGAATACCGGCGCGCCAGGTCGGCGAACTTCTTGCCCGCCTTGAGCTGCGCCTGCACCCGCCTCGCCTCGTCCATCCCCTTCACCACGATCTGCGCCGCGCGCACCTGCTCGGGCTCGGCGTACTCCGCCTCGTGCTCGGCGAAGTGGGCGCGCAGCTCCTCCTCCGTCAGCGCCACGCGCGTGTACACCTGGTTGGCGAAGAGCTTCTCGATGGTGAGCCGCGTCGCCTCGCGCGTCTTCAGCTCCGCCATGGACAGCTGGCCCTGCGCCAACACCTCGTTGAAGTTGCCCGCCGGATAGTCACTCGACAGCCGCAACACGCCGCGATCCACCTCCTCGGGAGTCACGGTGATGTTGTGCGTCCGGGCCTCCTGCAGCAGCAACATGCGCGAGATGAGCGTCTCCACCAGCGCCCGCTTGTAGGGCTCCACCTCTTCCGGCGTGGGCTGTTGGGAGGACTCCGTGCCCGTGGAGGCGAGCTCCCGCCAGAGCTCCTGCTCGAAGTCCGCGCGGGAGAGCACCTCCCCATTCACCGTGGCCACCACGTTGGTGTCCGGATCCTCCTTGTCCTTCTTGGGGCAGCCGGCCAGCCCCACGGCGAGTGCCAGGGTGGCGAGCAGCGGCGTGGCGCGGACGAAGGCTCGGCGCATGGAAGGGCTCCTCTCGACAGTCACGGTTGCTCCACGGGAGCGGTGGGGAAGGGGGAAGGAATGGTGCCAGGGGCCGGGCCGCTCGCGGGCAGCATGGGCGTGCTCACGTCCACGTGCACCCGCGAGAGCGCCGCGGTGTCCAGCGCGAAACCGGAGCGGCGCTCCAGGTGGGTGAGCAGCTCCGCCCACGCCCGGGTGCGCTTCTCCTGCGAGAGGCGGCCGGAGATCTGCTGGCGCACGTCCTCGAGCTTCAGGTCCAGCGCCGGCTGGTACCCGGTGAGCCGCAGCACGTGCAGCCCCGCGTCCGTCTGCACCACGCCACTGAGCGCGCCCGGGCCACTGGCGGCGAGCGCGCGCGCGGCCTCGGCCACCTCGGGGCCGAAGTCCCGGGCCAGCACGTCCAGGGCGCGGAAGCGCAGGTCTCCGTCCAACGGCTGCGTGCGGGGCTCCTCGCTGTGCGCCCGCGCCAGCCGGCCAAAGGCGGCGAAGTCCTTGGGTGGCAGGGCCTTCGCCTCGGCGAGCAGCTTCTCCGCCTTCGCGCGCGCCGCCGCCACGCGCGCCGCGTCCGCCCGGGGCGCCACGAGGAAGACGTGCGAGAGCCGCACCTGCTCCGGCCTCACGTAGTCCTCCTTCTGTTGCTCGTAGTACGCCGCCACCTCGGCGTCCGAGACGGGAGGCTGGGCCTCGTCGAGCTGCTGCCGCATCAGCCGCGACACCAGCGCGCGCTTGGTGCTGGCCACCACCTCGGGGTCGTTCTGCAGCCCGCGCGCGACGGCCTCGCGCACCAGCAGCTCGAAGCGGGCCAGGCCCTCCACGTACTCGCGCTTCTGCTCCAGCGTCTGGTAGCGCTCGCGCAGCGCGGGGCTCATCTCCTCCAGGCGCCGGTGCAGCTCCTGCGCCGTCACCCCGTCTCCCTCCCAGGAGGCCACTGGCGTACCGCCCGCTTCACGCGTGTGGCGGAGATCCACCTCGGCGTGACCCGGCGCGGGGCCGCGCTCGCAGCCCACGAGGGCCAGCAGGGCGAGGGCAAGGGGACGAAGGGTGGGGGACATGGTGTGCGGGCCCGTGGGGTAGCACGCCAGGGAGGAGCGGACAACGGGACTGCCCCCACGGCCTCACGGCCGGGTCGCGTGCGCGGACAGGAACGCCTCCACCAGGGGGAAGATTTCGTCCGGTGCCCGACGCCCGAGCACCAGGTCGGCATGGCCGTAGTCCTCGGCGAAGCCGTGCCCCCGCCCGGCCACTACCAGCTTCACCGGCCCGCCGAGGTGCTCCTGGGCCCTCGCCACGGCCAGCGGGGGAGCGAGCAGGTCCTTGCTCCCCGCCAGCAGCATCACCGGCAGGCGCACCCCGGACAGCGGCTTGCGGTAGCAGGTGCCGTCCGACATGCAGAACGAGTCGGTGGCAATCCAGTGGGCGAACTGGCGCACCACCCCGCCGTAGATGTCCGCGGGCACGTTGGCCAGCGCCTTGCGCACCACGTCCGGCTCCATGTTGGAGGCCAGCATCATGTAGCGGCTGAGCGGCCCCGGCGGCGCGCCGAAGAGGGCGATGCCCGTAATCCTCCGGGTGGGAATCATCTTCAGGCGCAGCAGCGGCTCTATCCGCTGGATGAAGCGCTTGAGGCCCGGCTGCACCGCGAAGGTGAAGGGGCTGCCCATGGCCACGGCCGCCCGCACGGGCGCTTGCGGGTTTCGCGCCAGATGACCGTAGAGGGTCAGCCCTCCCTTGGAATGGCCCACCCAGAGCACTTCCTTCGCCCCCGTGGAGAGGACCGTTCGCAGGGCGCTGCGCACGTCGTGCTCGGCCTGGTCATCGAAGGAGGCCTCGCCACAGGCGCCCGCCAGCCCCCGGCCCCGCAGCTCCATCACCCACGTCTCGAAGCCCGCCCGGGCCAGGTAGCGCGCCAGGCTGTAGCGCTCGTCGAAGTCCATGTGGAAGCGGTTGGCTCCCAGCCCATGGCACAGGACGACCGGCTCGGCGTAGCGGCGCTCTCCCCGAGGGTGGTAGCGCCCCAGGGCGATGGCCGCCCCGTCGTCCGTGGGCACCCGGTACAGCTCGTCGGGCTTGAAGGGCAGGGTGAGCAGCCCCTCTCCCTCGTGGTTGACCGACCGCGAGAAGAGGTCCGCCATCTTCAGCAACCTGGGCCCGTTTCGATTCGTCACGGCTGGAATGTAATGCCCTCGGGTGCAACAAATGTGTTCAAAATCCCATGCACCCACATGTCCGGCAGGGTGGTTGCAAAGCTCCTCCCCGTATTCAAGCCGGGAGGCTCGTTGATGCGGCAAGACCCGACACTTGCGGAAAGGATGTCCTCGACCGAGGTCACCCTTCTACCCACAGATACTCTCCTTCGTGCCCTGCGAGTGATGGAGCGACACGGTGTCTCGTTACTTCCAGTGGTGGAGGAGGCGGGAGGACTGGTGGGGCTCATCAGCCGGGCGCACGTGCTGTCGGCCTGGCGGGTGGACCCCCTGCTACCGGTGGGGTTGGTGATGTCGGAGTGTGGGAAACCCCGGGAGGGGCCATGGGAGGGCCCGTCTCCTTATTAGGAAGGGCGCGGGCGCGCTATGCTGCCGCCCGCCGTGCCGGACGCCTGGACCGTCTACATGGTGCGCTGCCGGGATGGGTCGCTCTACACCGGTGCCACCAACAACCTCGAGCGCCGCCTGGCCACCCACAACCGGGGCCGCGGCGCCGCCTACACGCGTGCCCGCCTGCCGGTGACGCTGGTGTGGAGCGAGGCGGCGGCCGATCGCGGCGCCGCCCTCCGCCGCGAGGCCGCCCTCAAGCGTCTCTCACGGGCTGAGAAACTCCGCCTTGTTCAACAGGTGCGTAGCTGACCCAGGCTGGGTTTCTTCTGACCCCATTTTATGACAGTGTTCCTGCGCAACTCTCCATTCCCTTGGAAATCAGGGGAGACCGGACGGACATGACGCAGCAGCATGGGAGAACCCCTCTGGATGGCTCAGGGGTCACGCCAGGGAGCGAGGACGTACTGCTCCAGGACGAGCAGAAACTTCTCTACATGGTGGCCTTCGCGTGCCTGCCGTTCTGGGTGCTGGACTCGCTGACGGTGATGCGGCCGGCGTGGGACACGTTGGCGCTGCGGCTGGTGTGGGCGGGGCTGACGTGGGGGCTGGCGCGGTCGCTCAGCCGGGTCTCGCCGTCGCGGCGCTGGGTGGTGCGGACGCTGGCCGGGGTGGTGTTGCCCAACGTCTTCTTCGGGCTGGTGGTGTACCGGGTGGGAGGGATGCACAGCCCGCTCTTCGGCTGGTTCTGCGTGTTGCCGGTGGTGTCGCTCTCCATCTCGCGGGGCGCCCTGAGGCATGGCGTGCTCAGTACGCTCTTTCCGATGACGACGGCGGGTGTGGTGATGTGGAAGGACGGGACGAGCCCGCAGTGGACGGTGGCGTGGCTGCTGCTGCTGCTGGGCGCAGGTGGGGTGGGGATGATGCTGAGCGACTTCTACCGGCGGATGGGCAACGCGCGGGTGAGGGCGGAGGAGGAGCAGCTGGCGGCGAAGGAGGCGCTGGTGGCGTCGCAGACGCGCGCGCTGGAGGCCGAGCGGCTGGCGCAGGTGGGGCGGCTGGCCGCGGGCGTGGCGCACGAGGTGCGCAACCCGCTGGCCTACATCCAAGCCAACCTGCGCTTCCTTCAGGAGGAGTGGCAACAGGCGGCGCCGGGAGTGGGCACGGCCGAGTACACCGAGGCCCTGCAGGAGACGATGCAGGGGGTGGAGCGCATCCATCAAATCGTGAAGGACCTCACGGCGATGTCACGCTCGGAGGAGGTGGTGGGGGTGGGGCGGTGCGAGCTGGCGCCGATCGTCGACGCGAGCGTGCGGCTGGCGTCGGTGCGGCTCAAGTCGCTGGTGAAGCTGGCGGTGGAGGAGCCACCGGCGGAGCTGGCGGTGAGGGCCGAGCCGCGGCGGCTGGGGCAGGTGCTGCTGAACCTGCTGTTGAACGCGGCGGACGCCATCGAGGACGCGAAGGTGCTGGATGGGCAGGTGGCGGTGCGCGTGGAGAAGGCGGCCGAGCGGGTGCGGCTGGTGGTGGAGGACAACGGGCCGGGGATGAAGCCCGAGCACTTGTCGAAGCTCTTCACACCCTTCTTCACGACGAAGGCGCAGGGGAAGGGTACGGGGCTGGGGCTGACGTTGTCGCGCCAGTACGTGGAGTCCTTCGGAGGCCAGCTGCGCGCGGAGAACCGCCCCGAGGGCGGCGCGCGCTTCATCGTGGAACTGCCGCCGGCATGACGTCACCCCCCTCTCCCCCTGGGAGAGGGGATGGCCGGGGCTCAGGCGGTCGGACGGGGCTGGGGCGGGCTGGCGGGGGGCTGCTGCTGGGCCTGCTTCTGCTTCTTGGAGCGCGCCACCACGAAGAGGATGCCCAGGATGAGGAAGACGCCCGCGCCCGTGAGGGTGCCGTAGAGCTGGTAGCGCAACAGGTCCGCGGTGACGCCCTGGATGACCTTGGGCAGATCGCACACGGTCTGCGCACCGAGCGGCGCCGTGTTGTACCAGGTGAGGAACTGGGGACCCAACCACGAGGCCGAGGCCAGCCCCAGGAAGGCCCCCGCGAGGATGAAGGTGAGCAGCGTCTTCAGTGTGGCCATCGTCCGAGCACCTCGGTGAGGAGACGTGGGAGCGTCCTTTAGCACGCAATCTGCTCACGGGAACCGCGACATGGCGAGAGCCGTGCTATCTGAAGGTCGTGCCGCTCCTTCCTCTCGCCGCCCTGTTCGGGGTCATCACGGTCGTCTGCGCCGCCTTCCTGCTGATCCATGCGTTCCGTCGCAGTCTGGGGACCGGGATGATGGTGCTGCTGGTGCCCTTCTACATGCTGGTCTACGCGTTCAGCCAGTTCGAGCACCCGCGCAAGAACCTCATCCTCGCGGGCTTCTTCGGCAGCACGGTGCTGGCCGCCGTGTTCCTCGGCCTGGGCGCCCACGCCGTGGAGCAGGTGCTGCTGCGGCCGCCTCCGCCGCCTGGCTTCTGACGTCCTGACGCGAGCCCGGGGTGACCGCGCACGAACCGCCCGCCTCCACGAGCCCCCGCTGCCCCACCCATCAGCGTGTGGCGGTGGCCACCTGCACCCGCTGCGGCACCTTCCTCTGTGGCGAGTGCACCGAGCTGCTCGGTGAGGTGGCGTACTGCGCCTCCTGCGCGGCCCTCCTCGGACCCCAGCACGGCCCCATTCCGTTGCGGCTGCTGGGGGTGTCGGGCCTGGTGCTGCTCGGGATGCTCTCCACCCTGGCGGCCTTCTTCCCGTTCCTTCCAGCCAGCTTCGCCATCCCCCGCTGGGTCCTGCTCGGGGTATCGGGTGCGTTGGGCCTCTGGGTGCCCACCCAGGAGCTGCGCCGCATCGACAGGGGACAGGGTCCTCGACGGGCGAGGCCCATCGCCCGGTGCACGCGCTGGCTCGCCGCCGTGAACCTGTTCTTCTTCCTGCTCTCGCTCGCCTGGGGCGCGTGGCTCATCCGCGCCATGTAGCCGGGCTGAGCGTCAGGGACCCGCCCTCACACCCCGCGCTCGTTCGGGTCCCAGGTGTACTTGTGCATCTGGAGCTGGAAGCGCACCGGGAGCCGGTCCTCGATGATCCACTCGGCCAGCGCCTTCGTCGTGAGCTTGCCGAAGACGGTGGAGAAGAGCAGCTCGTAGGGCTTCTCCAGCAGCCGGTGCTCGGTGATGAGGCGCTTGGACCACTCGTAGTCCTCGCGGCTGCCGATGACGAACTTGAGCTCGTCGTTGGCGTTCATCGAGGTGAGGTTCCGGTAGTCGTTCCGGTCGCTCTCGCCCGAGGACGGCGTCTTCATGTCCACGATCTTGTGGACGGCCGGAGGCACCAGCCGCACGTCGATGGCGCCGCTCGTCTCCAGCAGCACGATGAGGCCCGCGGAGAGCAACTCCTCCATCAGCGGGTACACGCCGGGCTGCAGCAGGGGCTCGCCGCCCGTCACCTCCACCCGGGGCGCGCCGAGCGCCTTCACCTGGGCCACCACCTCCGGAATCTTCATGCGCGCGCCGCCGTGAAAGGCGAACTCGCTGTCGCAGTAGGTGCAGCGCAGGTGGCAGCCGGTGAGCCGCACGAAGGAGCACAGGAGCCCCGCGTGCGAGGACTCGCCCTGCACCGAGAGGTAGATCTCCTTCACCACCACGGAGTCGGCGGTGGGAACACGACGGGGCTCGATCTGGGGACGCGCGGCGGGCATGGGGGATCCGAGGGGCCCGCTTCAACCCCACCCGGGCGGTGGATGCAAGCGGAGTCGCCCCCTGGCCCTCGAACCGCCCGGCGGCTCCGGGGATTTCCGGACGCCTGTCCACCTCGGGGAAGAGCGAGCCCCCGGTCGCCGGTGCGCGGACCTCAGCCCGGGGTGTTCCGCGCCTTCACCTGGGCGATGAAGGAGTCGATGAGCTTGCGGGCGATGCTCAGGCGCGGAGGGATACGCGGGAGGTCATCGATGGTGAACCACTTCGCCTCGGCGATCTCCTGCCCATCCACGCGGATGTCGCCTCCGGCGTACTCGGCGGTGAAGCCCACCATGAGCGAGCGGCCGAAGGGCCAGGGCTGGCTGCCGAAGTAGCGGAGGTTCTTCAGCTCCACGCCCACCTCCTCCTTCACCTCGCGCGCCACGGTCTCCTCGAGCGACTCACCGGGGTCGACGAAGCCGGCCAGGGTGCTGAAGAAGGGCTCGGGGAAGTTGGCGTTGCGCGCGAGCAACATGGAGTCGCCGCGGGTGATGAGCACGATGACCGCGGGGGAGATGCGCGGGTAGAAGGGCGTGCGGCAGGCGGAGCAGCGGCGCGCGCGCTCGCCGGGGACGAGCACGGTGGGCTGGCCACAACGCCCGCAGAAGCGGTGGGTGCTGTCCCACTCGGCGATGGCGAGCGCGCGGCCGGCGACGCCGAAGAGGGCCTCGTCCACGCGGTTGTAGAGGCTCCGGGCGGGGACGAGCTTCAGGCCCGCGGGGGGCTCGGTGTCCTTGGGGAGGGCGACGGCGTAGCAGTCCACGTCATCGAGCAGGCCCAGGAAGTGCGCCTCCGCGGCGAGCGCGGGCAGCTCCGCGCCAGTGGGGATGCGGACGGTCTCCCCCTGCTCGGCGACGAGCACGTCGAGGCCGCGCACCACGAAGAGCAGGGCGGGGTCGCGCGGGCGCTCGGGGGCGTCATAGGCGGGAATGAATCGGGGCTGGCTCACGCGCGGTACCTTAGCGGGACCGGATCCTTTGGGATAGGAACGGGGCATGCGCACCTCGCTCCTGATGGCCCTGCTCTGTGTCTCCGCTGGCTGTGCCCGGGCTCCCACCGTTCCCGTCCGTTACGTGGTGAGCACCGCGGACGCCGACACCTTCCGCATCGCCCAGGGAAAGGGCACGGCCATCCTGCTGGTCAACGAGGAGACGGGGGCCCGCGCGGCCTCGATGGGCGTGCTGGAGCTCCAGGGCGGCTCGGGCGTACCCGAGCACATCCATGAGGACAGCGTGGAGATGCTCTACGTGGAGGAGGGCGAGGCGGAGATGAGCGTGGAGGGGCGGACGATGCCCGTGCGCCCGGGAGATGCCGTCTACATCCCGGCGGGTCTCCGCCACGCGGCCCGCATCCCCGAGGGCACCGCGCGCTTCCGCGCCGTGCAGGTGTACGTGGGCCCCGGCCCCGAGCAGCGCTTCCGTCAGGGTGAGCCGGTGCAGCCGCCCGCCTCCACTCCTTGAGGCGGGCGGCTTCCGCGCGCCGGTGACGCGAGGGGTCAGTCGTTGTTCGCGCCGGCGAGGATCCAGGAGCGGATGCGCGTGAGCTCACCGGCGTTCCTGTCGTAGTAGTCCGGGTCGAGCGGCGGCATCCTGCGGCCGCAGCTATCGCTGCTGAGCCGCTGCACCAGCAGGGACTCGTCGGGCAGGCCCGGCTGCACACGATTGAGGGCGCTGCAGGCCTCGGTGCCCCCCACGTTGACGAGGGACGCGTAGGAGCTGCCCGCCTCCAGGTTCAAGCCCTGGGGCACCGCGCTGTTCGCGTTGTGGCAGTCCGTGCAGGTCGGGCTCCAGAGGGGCTGGATGTCCTGGGAGTAGGACGGGATCTGGAGCTGCACCTCACCCGAGCGCGTCACGGAATCGGCACCATCGGACACGGTGACCTGGAAGGAGTAGGTCGTGGCCGTGCGGAGGTCCGGAGAGCGCCACTCCGCGACGGGAGCATTCCGGTTCGTGAAGGTCCCCTCGCCCGCCGCGTTCGTCGTCGTCCAGGTGTAGGTGAGCGGATCGCCATCCTGGTCGTTGGCGCCGATGGAGAGGACGACGGTGTCTCCCGCGACCACCCGCGCGGTGGGGACGGTGATGGTCTCGTCCACGGTGGGCGCGCGGTTGCGGGAGGGGATGTTCGCCACCATCACCTCCAGGGAGGACTGGGCCGTGCCTCCCTTTCCATCCGAGACCGTGACCTTCAAGGTGAAGGTCGTGGTGGCGGAGACGAGGGGCGCCGTCCACGTGCGGGTCGCCCCGGTCTCGTCACCAAACGTACCCGCCGGGGCGAACGGAGTCTGCGTCCAGGAGTAGGTGAGCGGCTCTCCATCCGGGTCGCTGGCGGTCACCGTGAGGGTGGTGCTCGAGCCCTCTTCGAGCGAGGGGTCCGCGACGGTCACCCGGCTGATGGTGGGGGCGCCGTTGGGCGCGGGGACGGTGAAGGAGAGGGGCTGGGAGCGGGTGACGTTTCCTGCGGCATCGTAGGCCCTGGCGGAGAGCTGATGGCTCCCCTGGGAGACGGTGGAGGAGTCCCAGGCGCACGAGAAGGTCTCGCCGGAGCTCTTGGCCACTCCGTCCACGCAGGCGAGCGTGTCGGAGACGTAGAACTCCACCTTGGCGACCTTTCCGGAGTCGTCCTCGGCGGAGGCCTGCAGCGTCCTCCAGCCCGTCACGGTCTCCTCCGCCATCACGCCACCGGTGATCCGCACGTTCGCCGGTGCCGTGCTGTCCTTGCCGTCTCCACAACCCATCCATCCCAGGCTCAGGAGCAGGACCGCGCGAAGTGATGTCCTCGGGGACCGATGGGTCGATTGAAACAAGTGCATGCGCTCTCTCGCTGTCCAACGCGGTTGATGGTGCTGCTGACCAGCTCCGGCCATGAACGGACCCTCGCTGGAAACAGGCTCTGGGGGAATAACCGCATATTCTTGATTGGAGAAGTGGCCATCGCCGAGGAGGAGAGACTCCTACCCATGGCGTCCTGGTGCGATGGCACGCTCCCGTCTTCTTTTCTCGTACCGGGAGAGTGCCTCCGGACGGCATTGCCGATGCTGGCGCTCTCCGGTACGCCTGCGAGGACATGGATCAAGGACGAAGGCCAACGCTGGCACCGGGCGGAGGCAAGGCGGTCTGGCGGGCCCTCGGGTATCTGCGGCGATACAAGCTGGAGACGGCGGGAGCGCTGGTGTCGCTCCTGCTGCTCTCGGCCGCCAACCTCGCCGCGCCACAGATGGTGCGCCTGGCGATCGACGGTGGCATCGCCCGGGGCGATCGCTCGACGATGCTCGCGGCCGTGGGCGGCCTGGTGGCCATTGCCCTGGGACGCGGGCTCTTCAACTTCCTCGAGGGCTACCTCGCCGAGCGCGCCTCGCAGGGCGTCGCCTTCGATCTGCGTGACGGGCTCTTCGCGCGGATTCAACGGCTGAGCTTCAGCTACTACGACCAGGCGCAGACCGGGCAGCTGCTCACCCGGCTCACCAACGACGTCGAGCAGGTACGCACCTTCGTCGGCAGCGGCGTGGTCCAGTTCGTCGCCTCGGTGGTCATGCTCGTGGGCTGCGCGGCGCTGCTGCTCGGCATCGACCCGCTGCTCGGTGTCTCGGCGCTCGCGGCCGTCGCGCCCATCCTCTGGCTGCTCAGGCGGTTCATGGGCCGGATGGGTCCCCTGTTCGGCAGGTTGCAGGGCTCGCTCGGCCGGCTCAACACGGTCCTCCAGGAGGATCTGCGCGGCATCCGCGTGGTGCGGGCCTTCTCCGGCGAGGCGCGCGAGGCGGCCCGCTACCAGCGCATCAACGACGAGCTGCTGGATCAGAACCTCCAGGTCGTCGACGCGCTCTCCAGCAACTTCCCGTTCGTGGGCTTCTTCGCCAACCTCGGCACGCTCGTGGTGGTGGGCGTCGGTGGAATGCTCATCTTCGGCCAGCGGCTGACGCTCGGAGAGCTCCTCGCGTTCAACAGCTATCTGGGCTTCCTGCTCATGCCGCTGATGTCCGTGGGGTTCCTCTCGGTTCAGTTCTCGCGTGCCGGGGCCTCCGCGCTGCGTGTGTTCGAGCTGCTCGACACCGAGGTCGAGGTGGTCGACAAGCCCGGGGCCAGGGTCCTGCCTCCCATCCAGGGGCGGGTCGAGTTCCGCGAGGTGCGCTTCCGCTACGCGGGCAGTGAGCGGGAGGTGCTTCGCGGGGTGAGCTTCGTGGCCGAGCCGGGGCAGATCGTGGCCATTCTCGGCACCACCGGCTCCGGCAAGAGCACCATCATCAACCTGCTCCCCCGCTTCTACGACGTGACGGGGGGCACGGTGCTCGTGGACGGACACGACGTGCGCGAGGTGACGCTCTCCAGCCTGCGCTCGCAGATCGGCATCGTGTTGCAGGAGGCGCTGCTCTTCTCGGGGACCATCCGCGAGAACATCGCCTATGGCCGCCCCGAGGCGACCCTGGACGAGGTCAAGGCGGTCGCCGAGGCGGCACAGGCGGCGGGCTTCATCGCGGAGCTGCCAGAGGGCTATGACACGAAGGTCGGCGAGCGCGGCGTGGGGCTCTCGGGCGGGCAGCGCCAGCGGCTGGCGATCGCCCGGGCGCTGCTGACGGATCCGCGCCTGCTCATCCTCGACGACAGCACCTCGGCGGTCGACGCGGAGACCGAGGGCGCCATCCAGGAGGCGCTCGACCGGCTCATGCGCGGGGCCCACCGCACCGCCATCGTCATCGCCCAGCGGGTCAGCACGGTGCGCGATGCCGACCTCATCCTCGTGCTCGACGAGGGACAGGTGGTCGCGCGGGGACGCCACGAGGAGCTGGTCGCCTCGAGCCCCCTCTACAATGAAATCCTCGGCTCGCAGCTCCAGCCGGCACCCGCGGAGGTCGCATGAGGAGGCCCGGGAGTCTCGAGGCGATGGCGGAGGTGGAGGACCAGCGCGCCAGCAATCGCGGGGCGGTGGCGCGGCGGCTCCTGGGCGAGCTGCGGCCCCACCGGGGCACGTTGTTCGTCGCGCTGGCATTCATCGGAGTGAGCGCGCTGGCGCAGATGGCCGGGCCGTACCTGGTGAGCCTGGCCATCGATCGCGACATCGGGAGCGGAGACCGGCTCGGCCTGCTGCGCACCATGGTGCTGTTGCTGGGCGTCTACGCCGTGGGCGCCCTGACTCAGCGCGCGCAGACGCGGCGCGTGGGCGCGACGGCCCAGCGGGTGCTCGCCACCTTGCGCACCCGGCTCTTCGATCAGCTCCAGGCGCTGCCGCTCACGTACTTCGACAAGCGTCCCATTGGCGACCTGATGAGCCGGCTGCTCAGCGACGTCGACACCATCAGCCAGTTCTTCTCGCAGGGATTGACCCAGCTTCTGGGCCCGGTGCTCGCGTTGGTGGGCGTGCTGGGGATGATGCTGGTGCTCAATGTCCGGCTGGCGCTGGCGTGCTTCACCCTCCTTCCGGTGATGCTGGCCACCATCTGGTTCTTCGCCGCCCGCGCCCGGCGCGCCTACCGCAAGACGCGCCAGACGGTGGGCAATGTGACGGCCGAGCTCCAGGAGGAGATCGTCGGCGTGCGGCAGGCGCAGGCGTTCAATCGCACCGACGAGAACATCCGGCGCTTCCGTGACCGCAACGCCGCCAACCGCGACGCGAACGTGGCCGCCGTCGGAGTCACCTCGGCGTTCACTCCGGTGATCGACGTCCTCTCCACGCTCTCCACCGCGCTCGTCATCGGCTACGGCGGCCACCTGGTGCTCCAGGAGGACCTGAGCGTCGGCCTGCTGGCCGCGTTCCTCATCTACGTGCAGCAGTTCTTCCGGCCGGTGCAGCTCGCGGCCTCGGTCTACACGCAGATGCAGTCGGCGCTCGCCGGCGCCGAGCGCGTCTACTCCATCCTCGACGAGCCGCGTGAGCCCGTGGATGCACCGGACGCGCTGGAGCTGGGACGGGCCGAGGGCCGCATCGTCTTCGAGCGGGTGTCGTTCGCCTACGACGCGGCGCACCCGGTGCTCCACGACGTGAGCTTCGAGGCCGAGCCCGGTCAGACGGTGGCGCTGGTGGGCCGCACGGGGGCGGGGAAGACGACCGTGGCGAGCCTGATTCCGCGCTTCTACGACGCGAGCTCGGGGACGGTGCGGCTGGACGGGCACGACGTGCGGCGCGTGACGCGGGCGAGCCTGCGGCGGCAGATGGCGATGGTCCTCCAGGAGCCGTTCCTGTTCTCCGGCACCATCGCCGAGAACATCGGCTACGGACAGCCGGGCGCCAGCCGCGAGGAGATAGAGGCCGCCGCGCGCGCGGTCCACGCCCACGACTTCATCGCCGCGCTGCCGAAGGGCTACGACTCCGTCATCGGCGAGGGGGGCTCCACCTTGAGCCAGGGGCAGCGGCAGCTGCTCGCCTTCGCGCGGGCGGTCATCGCGGATCCGCGCGTGCTCATCCTCGACGAGGCCACGGCGAACATCGACACGCGGACGGAGGCGCTCATCCAGCGAGCGCTGTCCACGCTGCTCGCGGGCCGTACGAGCGTGGTGATCGCCCACCGGCTGAGCACCATCCGCAACGCGGCACTCATCCTCGTCGTCGATGCCGGGCGGGTCGTCGAGCGGGGCACCCACGAGGAACTGCTCGCCCGGGGCGGGCTGTACGCGGAGCTGTACCACCGGCAGTTCCGCGAGCCGCGGGGCCCCGCACGGGTGGAGCGGGTGGGTTGAGACAGGCGGCTGCCCGCCGCCGGCGCCCCGCCTACTTCTTCGGTCCGTGAGGGGGCAGCTCTTCCGGTAGGGGGATCCGGACCAGTTTCAGCCCCTTGGGCCCGAGGTCGATCACCGTAAAGCCCTGGCCGGCGATTCTGACGAGCTGACCATCACGGGCCGCCCCGCTCGCGAGCCATGCGTCCGCCTCGTCTCGCGATGCGAACGTGTGGGCGACCTTGATTCCCTCGATGGCTGGGGTGGTGATCTTTCGGAAGAACTCGCGGAACTGTTCGAGCTTCTGGATGTCGTCGCGGACGAAGAGTAACGCAGCGGCACAGACCCGAAGCGCCTCGTCTTCTGGCGTCCCCTCGGGGTGATGCTTGTTCATGGCTTCTACGGTCCGGAGGACGGAATCGGCATCGAAGTTCTTGTTGTATTTCATCGGTGGGCCGGAGGACCAACTGAGTGGTGCCGTGAACGACTGGCATCTAGAGGGCGAGAGGAGCGAGGATCAGAGCACCGGCTCCTCCCGTGGCGCCCCCAGTTCCGAGAGCGCTGCCTACTCCACTTGAATCCTCGTCGATGACGTAGAACTGCTCCTTGGCCTGCGCTGGTCTCACGTGGCTGCAACCGGCCCAGGCCACCAACGCGGCACTCAGCAACGCCACCAACCGCATGTCTTCTTCCTCCGCCTCGAGCATGCACTCGCGGCGGAGTTCACTTCGCGTGATGGGAAACCCGGCGTTGGATTCCGCTCACTTCTGTCCAGGCGGGAGCGGCTGGATGTCAACCTACGGGGCGGTTATTTCCAATTTTTAAGACCTGGAGTGTGGCCGCAACCCGGGGCTCATCCCGGGTTAGGATGGGAGTCCCCAGGGCCGGTCATGGTCTCTCCGTCGATGAACGAATCTCCCCAGTTTCTCCGCCCCCTCGGGCGCTACGAGCTCGTCCAACTGCTCGGCCACGGCGGCATGGGCGAGGTCTACCTCGCCAAGATCTCCGGCGCGGCGGGCTTCGAGAAGCCCTGCATCGTCAAGACGATCCTCCCCGCGCTCCTCAAGGACCAGCAGTTCCTCGACCGGTTCCACCACGAGGCCAAGGTGCTGGTGCACCTCGTCCACTCGTCCATCGCGCAGGTGTACGACATGGGCGAGGCCGAGGGCACCTACTACATGGCCCTCGAGTACGTGGCCGGCGTGGACCTGGCCTACCTGCAGGACCAGATGCGCACCCAGGGCCAGCAGATCCCCGTGCCGGTGGCGCTCTTCCTCGGCCAGCGCATCGCCGAGGGGCTCGGCTACGCCCACCGCAAGACGGGTCCGGACGGCCAGCCGCTGGGCATCGTCCACCGCGACGTCTCGCCCCACAACGTGATGCTCTCCTACGAGGGCGAGGTGAAGGTCATCGACTTCGGCCTCGCCAAGTCCGCGGCGCGCAGCAAGTACACCCTGCCGTCCACGGTGATGGGGAAGCTGGGCTACATGTCCCCGGAGCAGGTGCGCGCCGAGCCCGTCGACCACCGCAGTGACATCTACTCCTGTGGCGTGGTGGTGTGGGAGCTGCTCGCGGGCCGGCCCCTCATCGCCCACGGCACGGTGGGCGAGATGATGGCCGCCATGGCCAACCCCTCGGTGCCCTCGCTGCACGAGGTGCGCCCGGATGTGGACCCGGCTCTCGATGCGGTGGTGCGCCGCGCCCTGGCCCCCTCCCCGGCGGACCGCTACGCGCGCGCCGATGACTTCGCCCGCGCCCTCAACGAGCAGCTGCTGCGCACCGGTTCCCCGCTCGGCGCCGAGGAGGTGGGCAACTTCGTGCGCGAGCGCTGCCCGGAGGCCTTCGCCACGCAGCGCAAGCTCCTCACGAGCCTCTCCTCCAGCTCGGCCCTGCGCCGAACGCCCCTGCCCGGCGGCAACCTGGCGCCCCTGAACACCGCGCGCCATTCCCCGCTGCCTCTGGGCTCCCCCAGTGCGGAGACGGGTACGGGTTTCGAGCCCACCCTGGTGCGCTCACCCACCAGCCCCGCCATGCCCGTGGTCGTCCCCGGACTCGGGCTCGCGCCGGTGGCCACCGCGCAGCTCGCGGCGCCCGTCTCCGGACTCCTGGGCGTGAGCCGCAAGGGCTGGGTGTTGGCGCTCTCCCTCGGAGCGCTCGGACTGATTGGCATCACGGCGGCCGTGACCACGGGTTTCATGCTCCGCAGCACTCAGCAGCGGGAGGAGCGTGGCCCGGACAGGCGTGGGCCTCCTCATGGACGGCCAGGAGAGGGGCCTCCTCATGGGCGGCCAGGGGAGGGGCCTCCTCATGGGTGGCGGCCAGGGGAGGGGCCTCCTCCTGCGCACAGGCCGCCACCTCCGGGGGGAATGCCTCCGGGTGGCCCTGGTGGTCCGCCGGAAGCCATGGCCGAGGTGCCCCATGCTCCCGAGAAGGGGGGCGCTCCGTCGGCTCCGCCGGAGCTCGTCCCCGCGGAGCACGTGGTGTCGATGGAGGAGGGGCGAGGCAGGCTCTACCGCGTCCTCGGTGGGAAGAAGTCGGGTCTCTCGGAAGGGATGGTCCTTCCGGTGGTGGTGGCGCCGGTGAAGGACGGGAAGGCGAGGCTCCTGGGCGAGGCAACGGTGGTGCGGGTGTTTCCGAAGCAGGCGATGGTGGACCCCGACGAGCGCGTGCGTAACGCCGGGGATGTCGACCGTTTCCTGGTGCTTCCCGAGTCCCCCACCGCGAAGGCCAGAGCGGAGAAATCCAGACCCGCGAAGGCCGGGCTCGAGGCGGCGGAGCCCCTCGTGCCGCTTCGCGAGGTGACCGTCACGCCGCCGTCCGCCGAGTCGCCTCCCGCCGCCGGGAAGCCCGCGGAGCCACGGGAGTTGAGCGGGCGCATCACGACGAGGCGCATCGGTCCCCTCGTCCTGAAGATCATCCTCACCAACACGGACACGCTCATCTGGAGCGACTGCATCGTCGTCATCCGGGGACGGGACGTGTACAAGCTGGGAGGCATGGCCCCCGAGGGCGAGCGGGAGATTCCGCTGCGCGACTTCGAGAAGGGCGGCCATGACGTGCCCTATGTCGAAAGCAATCGGGTGGGCCTCTTCTGCGCCGAGGGCCGGAAGGAGTTCTCCGCGAAGCTGTGAGCCTCAGAAGTCGCCGGTGAGCTGCAGCGTGAAGGTGCGCCCGTACTGGGGCACGGGCGCGGCGGCGCGCTCGATCCCGAGCGGCAGGGCGTAGCGGGCGTCGAGGAGGTTCTGCACGCCGGCGAAGTAGCGCAGGTGCGGCAGCTCGCCGGAGACGCCCACGTTGAGGATCAGGGCCTCGCCACGGTCGGCGCCCTCCTTCGTGCCCCGGGCGCTCTGGTAGGTGGCCTGGGTGGACAGGCGCACGTCACCATTGCTGCCCAGGGGGAGCAACAGCCGTCCGGAAGCCAGATGCGCGGGCACGGCGGCGGCCACCTCTTCCGAGGCCTTGCGCAGGGAGACGAAGGAGTAGTTCATGTCCACCATCAGGTAGCGCCCGGGTTGCCAGCGCAGGCCGGCTTCGGCCCCCCAGGCGAGCATCACTCCGGGACGGTTCTGGAAGAGGATGCACTCCACGGTGCCGAGCGGGTTGCCGCACCGTGCCGGTCCGTCCTCCGTCTCCAGCACCACCAGGTTGGTGATGCGGTTGTGGTAGCCGGCCACGGTGAGGCGCAGCTCGTTCGTCAGGTCGTGCGAGTGCTCGAGCTCATTGGTGGTGATGGTCTCCGGCTCCAGCGAGCCGGCGGCGCGCTGGGTGAAGCCATAGTCCTGGTAGTCGAGCTCGTAGACGTTGGGCGCGCGGAAGGCGCGGCCGATCACCAGCTTGGTGAGGCCCTTGTCATAGGGGCGGCCGATGAGGGCCAGGCGCGGGGTGAGCGGGGTGGTGTCCAGGTCGAGGTACTTGTCCAGGCGCAGGCCCGCCGAGACGCTCAGCCTCGGGTGCGGGCGCCACTCGTCCAACAGGTAGGCGGACAGCAGCATGCGGCGCCGGCCGGGCATGGGGGCCTCGCCCACGGGACCGAAGCTCTCCTGTTCCACGCGCAGCTGGGCCTGGCCCTCCAGTCCCACGGTGAGGCGGTTGCCCTCGAAGAGTCGGGCGAGGAGGCGGGCCTCGGTGGAGATCCAATCCGCGGCTCCCGCGTCGGTGTCGCGCCGCATGCCGCCTTCCGGCTCCGAGTACATCCAGTATCCACGGTAGCGGCTGGCGTCGTAGGAGCCGCGCACGAACAGGCTCATGCTCTCGCTCAGCGTCTTCTCGTAGCGCGCCTCGACGAAGGCGCGGAGGTCCTCCACGCGGGTGCCGTCGACGCCCAACGCCGTGCCAAATGAGCCCGTGGGGACCTGCTTCGTCCGTACGTGGTAGTGAGCCTGGAGGGAGAGGCCCTCGAGGCGGGCCCGCAGCGAGGCCGTGAGGACGCGCTCCCCGTCCAATCCCTCCACCACCGGGAAGCCCTCGCCCATCCGGGTCGTCTCCGCGCCCTTCATGTTCAGCCCCGCCACGGAGAACAGCACCGACCTGTGCCCGTCGTCCCACGCCGCGGTGCCGTGCAGCCGCGTGGTGCCCAGCGCCCCCACCGCGGCCGTCGCCTCCACCCTCCGCTCCGTGCCCAGCGATTCGCGCGGCACCACGTTGATGACGGCGAAGAAGGCGCCCGTGCCGTAGAGGGCGCTGCCCGGGCCGCGCACCACCTCGATACGGTCCACCTCCTCCAGGTCCACCGCCAGATCGCGCGCCGAGTAACCCTGGCCGGCCCACACGTCGTTGACGGAGTGGCCGTCCCAGAGGATGAGGACGCGGGTGTTGAGGTCTCCCGGAGGCGCGAAGCCGCGCACGCCCAGGTACGTGTAGGAGCGGTCGTCGGAGATGAAGAAGCCGCGCACGGCGGCCAGGGCCTCGGCGAGCGTGGTGTAACCGAAGGTGCGTAGCTCCTCCCGGGAGATGACGGTGATGGAGGCGGGGGCCTCGTCCACGGAGAGCAGGTTCTTGGACGCGGCGCGTACCGGCGGAGGCTCATAGCGCAGGTCGGCGTGGATGCGCTTCTCCTGGTTGGCCACCACCGTCACCTGCTGGCTCATGGGACGCGCGTCCCGGCTCTCCACCACCAGGGTGTGCTCGCCCTCGGTGAGGGTGACGACGGTGGGGGTGAAGCCGGCGGGGTGGCCGTCCACGTGAACGGTGGCGTTGTCGCGGTTGGCGGTGATGATGAGGCGCCCGGTGGGTTTCTCCTGCGGGCGCAGGGCCACCGGGTGGGAGACGGTGCCGTCGGCGGGCACGTCCACCAGCAGCTGGACCGGGGTGTGGCCGGGCGCGCGCACGTGCAGCACGTGCTGGCCGGGGGTGAAGCTCAGCGTCCCGGGCACCCGTCCCACCACGGGGCCATCCGGGGTCTCACGCACCTCCGCGCCCTCGGGCGTGCCGGTGAGCTCCACCTGGCCGGTGATGAGCTCCAGCTCGAAGGGCTGCGACGTGGCCTCGCCCCGCACCAGGGAGATGGACTGCTCCGTGGGGCGGTACCCCTGCTTGCGCACCATCACCTTGTGGGTGCCGGGCGTCAGCGCGAGCGTCTGGGGCGAGAGGCCGCGGATGCCGAGGTCCTCGCGGTCCACGAATACCTCGGCGCCCGGGGGCTCGGTGGTGACGCGCACCAGGGCCACCTTGGGACGCAGCCGCTCCAGGGCCCGCTGCACCTCGGTCTCGTCGGCGTTGGGGAGGTGCTCCTGGGCCAGGTCGTTGTAGTAGCGGTAGGCCTCGTTGTAGCGGGCGAGCGCCTCGTAGCAGCGGGCGATGTTGAAGAGGACGTTGCGGTTGGGGACGAGGCGGTAGCTGGTGAAGTAGGCGCGCAGGGCCTCGACGTACTGCCTGCGGGCGTAGGCCTCGTTACCGAGCTCGAACGTCACGTCCGCCTCGTCCGCGGTGTTGTTGGCCAGGACGGTGGCGGGCGTGAGCAGGAGTGTGAGGACGAGGGTCCCGAGACAGAGGGCGCGCATGGGCGCCGCCATTCTTCACCGCGAGGTGTGGCGAGTCCACGGGCGGGCAGTGGGGGTTGCACGGAGCGAGTGGGCAGGCGCCGGGCGAAAGGAGGGCCCGGCCGCTCACCCGCCCAGCGCGTCCGCCAGGGCCCGGGCCGCCGACTCCAGCTCCGCCTCCGGGCGCCAGTCCCCCGGGGCCGCGTCGAAGGCTCCTCGTCCCCAGAGGCGCTGGGGCGTGTCCCGGTAGCGTGGCACCAGGTGCAGGTGGAAGTGACGCAGCACGTCTCCGATGGCGAAGGCGTAGGCGTGCTCGGCGCCGAGCACCTCGCGCTGGGCCCGCATCACCCGCGCGGCGAAGGGGCCCAGCTCGCGTGCCGCCTCGTCGTCCAGGTCATACAGGGCGCGTGCGTGCCCTATACTGGTGAGCACGACCCAGCCGGGCAGCGGGCTGGGCGAGGCCACTCCATGGAGCACCAGTCCGGCCGAGCGGGCGAGCACTCCCCCCACGGGCCGGGTGGCTCCCCTCACGATGGCGCAGCCGAGACAGGGGTCGTTCACATCCACGTCGCTCATGGCGCGCACGCTAGCAGCGTCCGCGGCGCCCCGTGGTCCTCCCGGAAAGGCCCACCCGGGGGGCTCCCGCCGTCCCCCAGCTTGACGTGGGAGGCCCGGCTCGGAGAGTGTCATCCCGCCGCTGTGCGTGGGCTGACACTCCAAGCATTCCAAGGTGGGAAGATGAAGAAGCATTGGGCAGTCGTGCTGCCGCTGCTGGTGATTGGCTGCAAGGGTCCGGATGACGTGGACCAGGACGGCATCGTCGATGGCGTTCGCGAGCCGGATACCGTCTCGGTGGTGGCTCCGGCCAACCCGAAGGGGACCGTCTCCGGTCAGGTGCTGACCACCCGCATGGAGCCGCTCTCGGGCGTCTCGGTGGGGATGACCATCGGGAGCGCGACGACGGACAAGCCCGTCACCGCCACGACGGATGCCTCGGGCAACTTCATGTTCACCAACGTGCCGGCCGGCTCCAACGTGCTGCTGACGATCAGCAAGCAGGGCTACGCCACGCTGCGCACCAGCGCCCTCGTGCCCTCCAACGCGGGCAACATCCCCATCAACAACGGCAACGCGAACATCGGCGCCGTCGCCCTCACCGAGACCAACAGCACCTTGCGCTTCACGCTCGTCACGCCCTCGGGCCGTCCCGCCGCGGGCGCCCAGGCGTACCTCGAGGCCACTCCCGCCGGGACGATCTCCATCGATGGCACCTCGACGACGGCCGTGAGCTCGGTGGTGGTCATGGCCCAGGCGGATGCCCTGGGTGTCGTCACCTTCGAGCGCGTCCCCGCGCCGGCGGAGCTGGCGCGCATCGGTGGCACCGGGACCGCGGCGGGTGGCTACCGCCTCTGGGTGGACCCCATCGACCTGAACACCGATGGCATCTTCGACGCGGGCGGCTATGCCCGGAAGATCGACGCCTCGGCCCTGATGACGTACGGCGGCTCGCAGCTCATCCAGCTGCCCGCGCCTCGTACCGACGCTGGCTCCGTCGACCCGAGCAACCCCGACCAGGCCGCCGGCTTCGGCATCCTGGCCACCAACCTCCCCAGCCTGAACTTCGCCACGATCACCGATGCCGCGAAGAAGGTCGAGGCGAAGCGGCCGATCCGCAACCTCCTGCGCCCCGGTGAGTCCATCTTCATCAGCTTCACCCAGCCCGTGGCGAAGGACTCGCTGCTGGCCATCCTCACGGACGAGTTCGGCCGGGAGAAGTTGGATCTCACCGTGGCAGCGAGCGCCACGGGTGATTCCTACTCGCTCACGCCCGCGGCTTCCGCCATCCGGGAGGGGCAGGAGTACAACCTCATCCTGCGCGCCACCTCGGCGTATGACGGTTCCGTCAAGACCTGGAAGGGCTTCTTCGTCAGCGGCGACCCGAAGACTCCCAGGCCGGCCCAGCTGGTGAGCGCGGCGTTCAAGGACTCGGCCACGACTGGCACCCCGGGTGTGCTGGACCAGGGTGAGTGCGTCATCCTCACCTTCAATCAGCTCATGATCCAGAACTCCGTGCTGATGGAGGCCGTCATCACCACGGCCACGACGAGCTCGGCGTCTTACAAGACCACGCCGGCTCCTGCCCCCACGACGAGCTGCGTAGGGGATCAGCCCGCGAAGTATCCCATCGACACCGTCAGCTTCAATGATGCCACCAGCCGGTTCACCATCGGCTACGGGCCCGTCTCCACGACTCCGACGTTGCCGCCGATCAATCCCAGCACCACCAGTGCCCGGGTGAAGGTGGACTTCACGAATTTCCAGTTGGCGGAGCCGGCGAACTACGTCGAGACCTCCTGGGGCGCGCCCATCCCCTCGACCACGGTCGTGGAAGCCGCCCTCACCAAGGCGCCGTAGTCCCGCGGTCCAGGCCCGGGCGGGAGTGCGCCGCCCGGGTTTCCCAAGTCATCAACGCTGTGAGTGAAGTGTCCGCGGTCCGACAGGTTTTGTGGGCCTGGCACCCCTGGGATCCTGGCGGGGACGAGCACATCCACGGGGCCGTGCATAGCATGGGGCGGCGTTCCCACACTGGACGAGGGCCCCTCGCCATGACCGTACCGCCCACGCAAACCCTCGAAATCGCGACGGATGACAGCGCCAGGCCGGCCAATTCGGCCGAGCCCACGCGTGTGCTCGTCGTCGACGACTTCGATGATGCCCGCGAGATGTATGCGGAGTACCTCGCATATGTCGGGTTTCAGGTAGATGTGGCCCGCAACGGCGTGGAGGCCGTGGAGAAGGCCCAGGGCGCACCCCCGGACATCATCCTGATGGACCTGTCCCTGCCGGTGATGGACGGCTGGGAGGCCACGCGGCGGCTCAAGCAGGATCTGCGTACCCGGAACATTCCAGTGATGGCGCTCAGCGGCCACGTGCTCGCGGGCAATGCCGAGCAGGCGCGGCAGGCCGGCGCGGACGAGTTCGTCGCCAAGCCGTGCCTGCCGCAGGACCTCGAGGACCGCATCCGCCGGATGCTCAAACCCAGCAAACCGAAGAGCAGCTCCTAGCCCGTCGCCTGGTTCCCTCGCGTCCCCGCACGTCAGGTACTCCCCGTGGGCTCCTCGCCTGCTTCCAGGTCCAATGTCGACGGGTGGACTCCACCCGAGGCGTTCGACGAGTACCGTCTGATGCGCCTGCTGGGCCATGGGGCCACGGGACGCGTGTTCCTGGCCCGGGACACGCTGCTCGACCGGCCGGTGGCGGTGAAGTTCGTCCGGGCGCTGGACGCTGGCGCGCTCACCCGCTTCCTGGTGGAGGCCCGGGCCGCGGCGCGTGTCCAGCACCCCAATGTCGTCACCCTCTACCGGGTGGGGCAGCTGGAGAACCACCCGTACCTCATCTCCGAGTTCGTCCGCGGCACCACCCTGGACCGGTTGCCCAGGCCCCTGCCCTGGGAGCGCGTGCTGGAGCTCGGCAAGCAACTGGCGCGGGGACTCGGCGCGGCGCACCGGCGCGGGGTGCTGCACCGTGACATCAAGCCGGGCAACGCCATCCTCACCGAGACGGGCGAGGTGAAGCTGCTGGACTTCGGGCTGGCCAAGCTGCTGGACCCGGAGGCGCCGGTGTCGGGGGACTCCTCGCTCGCCGAGGCCGGAGCCGCCCTGCCCCTCCTGCCGGACCTGGACCCGGAGACCCTGGCGGGCTCGCTCGATGGCGTGGACCTGCCGTCGCTGCCGGATGGCACGCTGGTGGGCACTCCCTATTTCATGTCCCCGGAGGCCTGGGCGGGCGGGGAGCTCACGGCCCGCAGCGACGTGTACTCGCTGGGCCTGGTGCTCTATGAGCTGTGCGCCGGCAGCGGGCCCTTCCGCAACGTGCCCCTGAGGGAGCTCTCGGTGGTGATTGCCCACCGGGACGCGCGGCCCCTGGCCGAGGCCGCCCCGGGGGTGGACCCGGACTTCGCCGCAGTGGTGGACCGCTGCCTGCGCCGCGCGCCCGAGGAGCGCTACGCCTCCGCCGTGCTGCTGCTGGACGCGCTGGAGCAACTCTCCCGGGACGAGGCCGCGGGCGCCGTCCCCGAGGGCAACCCCTACCGTGGCCTCCAGGCCTTCGAGGCCGAGCACCGCGCCCTCTTCTTCGGCCGGAAGCGGGAGCAGCGCGAGGTGCTGGAGCGGCTCCGGGCCGAGTCCTTCCTGCTCATCGCCGGTGACTCCGGGGTGGGCAAGTCCTCGCTGTGCCTCGCGGGAGTGCTGCCCCGTGTCATCGACGGCGCGCTGGAGGACGGGCGGCGCTGGCGGGGGGTGCGGCTGGTCCCGGGCCGGCGCCCCGCCGCCGCGCTCGCCGCCGCGCTCGCCCCCGTGCTGGGCGCGGACGAGGAGGGGCTCGTGGCCTCCTTGCGCTCGGATCCCACGGGCCTCGCGCGCCGGCTGCGGGCCCACCTCCGCGCGGAAGAGGGGCTCGTCGTCTACGTGGACCAGATGGAGGAGCTGGTGACGCTGGCGGGCGACGCGGAGGCCGCGCAGGCGGGCCTCGCGCTCGGAGGGCTCGCCGACGGTGTGTCCGGCGTGCGCCTGCTGGCCACGTGCCGCAGCGACTTCCTCACCCGGCTGACGGCGGTGCCGGGGCTGGGCACGGCGGTGTCCGGAGCGCTCTACCTGCTGCGGGCGCTCGGCCCGGAGGAGATTCGCGAGGCCGTGGTGGGTCCCGCACGGGCCACGGGCGTGCGCTTCGAGTCCGAGGCCCTGGTGGATGCGCTGGTGGCCTCCACCTCCACCACCGAGAGCGGGCTGCCGCTGCTGCAGTTCGCGCTCGCCGAGCTGTGGGAGGCGCGGGACGTGGCCGCGGGCCTCATCCCCCAGACGGCGCTGGATGGGCTGGGCGGAGTGGGGGGCGCGCTGGCGAAGCACGCGGACGCGGCCGTGGCGCGCCTGCTGCCGGATCAGCGCACCGTGGCGCGCGGTGTCCTGCTGCGCCTCATCACCGCGGACGGCACCCGGGCGCGCAAGACGGACCGGGAGCTGGTGGGGGACGACCCGCGCCACCGCACGGTGCTGGAGGCCCTGGTGCGCGCGCGCCTGCTGGTGGCCCGGGAAGGGGAGGGCGGTACCTCCTATGAGGTGGCCCACGAGGCGCTCCTGTCCGGCTGGGGGACGCTGGCGCGCTGGCTGGCCGAGGCCGCCGAGCGCCGCGAGGTGCAGGCCCGGCTGGAGGCCGACTCGGCGCACTGGGAGCGCCTGGGCCATGTGCGGGACATCCTCTGGGGCACGCGGCAACTGGCCGAGGCCACCCTGTTGGAGCCCGCCGAGCTCACCCGCCGCGAGCTGGCCTTCCTCGAGGCCTCGCGCCGCACGGTGGTGCGCAGCCGCCGCATGCGGCGGGCCCTCATGGCGGGCTTCATCCTCTCGCTGGCGCTCGTCTCCGGAGGCTTCCGGCTGCGCGAGGAGGCGAAGCGGGACGCGGCGGTGCGCGCCTGGCTCACCGAGGCCGCCACCGCGATGGAGCGGGTACAGCGGGAGCGCGCGGCCTTCACCTCGGCGCGCGAGGAGGCCCTCCTCCACTACGACGCGGGCCGCAAGGAGCAGGGCGACGCGGCCTGGACGCGCACCGTCACGGCGGAGACCGTGTTGCACCGCCACCTGGACGAAGCGGGAGACCACCTGGAGCACGCGCTGGTGTTGGACCCCATGCGCCACGATGTCCGCGAGGCCCTGGCCGACTTCCTCCTCGAGCGTGCCTTCCATGCCGAGCAGTCGCTGAAGACCAGTGAGCTGCCGGCGCTGTTGCAGCGGTTGCGGCTGTACGACACGACGGGGGAGCGCTGGCGGCGCTGGACGGCCCCCACGCTCGTCACGCTCGACATCGCCGCTCCCGGGGCGATGGTGGAGCTGCGGCCCGTCTCCCGGGACGTGGAGGGCCGCGAGCTCCTCGGAGAGCCGGTGTCACTCGGGCCGGAGCCCTGGGTGGACAAGGCGGTGCCACCGGGAGACTGGCGGCTGAGGGTGTGGGCCCCGGGCCACGAGCCCGCGCTCGTTCCGCTGCGCCTCATGCGCGGCGAGCGGAGACACCTGCGGCTGCCGCTGCTGCGTGAGGGGGAGCTCCCCACGGGCTTCGTCTACGTCCCGCCCGGGCGCGTGCTCTTCGGCAGCGCGGCGGATGCGAGCGTGCGCGGGTTCTTCAACGCCGTGCCGCTGCACCCGAAGGAGACGGCGGGCTTCCTCATCGCCCGCCGGGAGACGACGTACTCGGACTGGCTGACCTTCCTGGAGTCGCTGCCCGCGGCGGAGCGGGCCCCGCGCATGCCGCGCACGAGCACCACCTACCACGGCATGCTCCGGCTGGAGCGGGTGGGGGGCACGTGGACGCTCCGCTTCCAGCCGGGGGGCGTGCCCTACACCGTCCGGGCGGGCGAGAAGCTGCGCTACGCGAAGCGGGAGCGGCGTGCCCTGCAGGACTGGCTGAACTTCCCCGTCACCGGCATCTCGTTCGAGGACGCGGTGGCCTACGCGGCGTGGCTGGACCGGACGGGCCGGGTGCCGGGTGCACGCCTGTGCACGGAGCTGGAGTGGGAGCGCGCCGCTCGGGGCGAGGACGGCCGCGAGTTCCCCCACGGAGACTCACTGGCTCCGGATGACGCGAACTTCGATCTCACCTACGGCAAGGAGCCGGGGGGCTTCGGCCCCGACGAGGTGGGCTCCCATCCCGCCTCGCGCAGCCCCTTCGGCGTGGACGACCTGGCCGGCAATGCCTGGGAGTGGACGCACTCGGCGGTGGAGCCCGGCCAGGTGGTGGCCCGCGGAGGCGCCTACTACTTCGCCGCCGCCTCGGCACGTCTGGCCAACCGGGAGCTGCCCGAACGTACCCTGCGGGACATCACCGTGGGCATTCGCGTGTGCGCGGACCTGCCCTCCCGTACGTTGCACTCGCCGGACTGACGCCACGGTCCCCCGCGGGGGTGAAGCCGTGAACGGTGCAAGTGCCCGGGTACGACATGTGTGGCTTGCCCGGAAATTGGCCGCTGCACACCGTCGCTCGCAAGTGGGGATGGGGACGGAGGTAGGGCCATGCGAGCGAGTGGGTGGTGCCGTGTTGTCGTGGCGACCGTGGGAGTGGTGGCGTGTGGAGGCGAGGCGCCGGTGCTTCCGGACGCGTCTTTCGGTGAGTCGGGCGCGGCGTTGGGTGTGAGCAATGGCTCGAACCTGAACGGGTCCAACCTGAACGGCTCGGACCTGAATGGCTCCGACTTGAATGGCTCGGACCTGAACGGGGATGCGCTCAATGGCCTCGCCCGGATGCTGGTGTCGGTGAACTACGCGGGCGCGTGGCTCGGGGGTTGGACCGAGCCGGCTCCAGGGCGTGGCTATGGCTGGAAGGAAGGGCGGCTCGACGCCGTGTGGCTGGAGGGCTCGGTGCTGCACGGCCGGTACCTGGGACGGTCCGTGTCCGGAACGCAGTTCGCGCACGCGTGGTTCACGGGCAACCTGGGCAACGGCGGCAAGGTGGAGCTGCGCGTGGACGGCATCACCCCGGGCACGGGCGCGGAGCAGGACGTGTGGAAGTACCGGGTGTCCTATCGCGAGCCGACGGATGGCCGTTGGTATCCCATCTGCCGTGACGCGAGCGGGCAGCCGGCGGACGCCATCGCCGTGGCGGGGCGCTGGGACTACCGGCAGGACCTGCCGGGCGTGGGGGGCGCGAAGTACGACGACCCGAACACCTTCACCTTCGCGTGCGAGGGCGCGGCCATCGCGAAGTGCATCCACATGGGCTACAAGCCCTGGGCGAGCGTCGGGGGCGTGAGCCTGGCGGCGCACCACCAGGCGTGCACGCGGCTCATCCGCGCGGACTACTGCGGCGACGGCACCTCGCACACGGTGAACGGGCAGTGGGTGAACATCTACGACGCGCTGAACGTGCAGTCGGACACCGAGGGCTGGGGGCTGGAAGCGGAGTGGGACACCGAGGGGGCACGCTGCTTCACGGACCACAACCGCGCGCACGCGCCCGTGTCGTGCCCTGGGGCTCCGGTGAAGCCGCAGTGCGGCACGGCGGACGCCTTCAGCACGGGGACGCTGCTTCAGAGCGAGACGCCGTAGCGCGCGCGCAACACCCCTCTCCCTCCGGGAGAGGGACGGGGTGAGGGTACCCGGATCCTGGGAGCCAGACCCGAGAGGTTCCCAGGTATAACCTCGGGGCCTCCGATACCCTCACCCCCGCCCTCTCCCGAAGGGAGAGGGAGAGTCGAACCCAAGAGAAGCCGTGCGTACGACGCCAGGTGTCCTGCTGACGCTCCTCGTGGGCTCCATCTCCCAGGCTGGGGAGATGTCCACGAGCAGCGGTGTCCCCCTCACCTTCGAGTCCTCCGAACTGCACGATTGGGCGGGCACCTGGGGAGGCGAGCCGTTCCGCTCCCTCATGGTGTTGCCCGGGGTGAGTCACATCGTCTCCGGCGCGAGCCTGCCCGTGGTGCGAGGGTCGGCTCCGTCGTCCACGGGCATCTACCTGGACGGCGTGCGCGTTCCCCAGCTCTATCACGTGTGGGTGGGCCCCTCGGCCATCAGCCCCGAGCTCGTCTCCGGGTTCGACTTCCACCGGGGTCCCCCTCCGGCGCGCTTCGGCCGGGAGCTGGGCGGCACCGTGGAAGCCCGGCTCGTCGCGCCGAGCACGGACACGGTACGCGCCGCCGGCTCGATCGACCTGTTCAACGTCGGTGTGCTCACCCAGGTGCCCATCGCCTCCACGGGCACGGAGCTCACGCTCGCCGGCCGTTTCGCCTATACCCCGTGGATCGCCGCGTCGGTCATCAATGGCCTGCGGAGCTCGCCGGGCCCGGACCTGGTGCTCGGCCTCTTCGACTATCAGGCGCGCGTCACCCAGGCCGTGGGCCGGGGCTCGCTGCGCCTGTTCGCCCTGGGCAGCTCGGATGACGCGGGCCTGCGCGGCACGGGGACGGTCGTCCGGCTGGGGACCGCCTTCCACCGCGTGGACCTCCGCCTCACGCATCCCCTGGGCGCGGGCGAGGCCGAGGCCGCCGTCACCTACGGCCACGACACCCTGGGCGCCAACGGTGGAGGCGAGGCCTCGCGAGTCACCGTGGGCCTCTCCGAGCGCACGCTCGGGGCGAGGGTGGCGTGGCGCGCCTCGCTGTCGGAACAGCTCGCGGTGGAGACGGGCGCGGACGTGGAGCGCCGGCTCGCGGACATCGACCAGTCCACCACCTTCCGCCCTGGCGAGGCCGGGGACCCTTCCCGCCCCACCGTCACCACGGGCGTCCTTCAGTCGCTCGCCCGGGCCACGTTCGCGGGCGCGTACGCGCAGGCCACGTGGACACGGGACAGGTGGCGGCTCACCCCGGGCGTGCGCGTGGATGGCTACCTGCTGGCACCCGCGCTGAACCAGGTGGCCGTCGAGCCCCGGTTGCACGCGAGGGCGATGCTCTCGGAGACGGTGGCGCTGCGCCTGGGGGCGGGATTCATGCACCAGCCACCGGCCCACCTCATCGACGCGCCGGGGGTGGAAGCGGCGGCGTTGCGCCTCGGCATGCAGCGGGCCCTCCAGGTGGAGGTGGGCGCGGACGTGCGAGGCCCCGCGGGCTTCACCTTCGGCGCGGACGTGTTCGCCCACCCGATGCTGCGCACGGTGGAACTGGACGTGCTGTCCTTCGACATGCTCGCGGACGACCCGGTGGCGCGAGGGCGGAAGCGCACGGCGGAGGGGCATGGCTATGGCGTGGAGCTCCTGGCCCGGCGCGCGCTCTCGGACCGCTGGTCGCTCCTCGCGTCCTATACCTTCCAGCGGCGCACGCTGCGCACGACCGTGGAGCGCCGGAACGACGCGGGGCAGGTGGTGGGCACGGAGCAGGTGTCGCTCGCCTCGTCGCTCGAACAGGCGCACGTCTTCAACACAGCCGTCACGGTGAAGCTGCCCTGGGGCCTCACCGTGGGGACCACGCTGCACTACAACACGGGGATGCCCGAGGCGGGGAACCTCCTCTTCTCGTATACGCAGCGCGAGGGCGTGGAGCCGGAGAAGGGCACGTCCCGCTGGATTCCGGCGGACCGCGACCGGGTGACACGCCTGCCGGGCTACTTCCGGGTGGACGGCCGGGTATCCAAGACGGGCACGCTGGGGCCGCTGGCGATGGAAGCGTGGCTGGACGTCTTCAACGTCTCATTGACGAAGGAGGCCTTCCGCTACACCTACGGGCGCGAGAAGGGCGGGCTGGTGCGCAAGCCCTTCGGTCTGCCGCCCGTGACGTTGCCGTCGTTGGGATTCCGGGCGCGCTATTGACGGCGCCTCGGAAGCCCGGCCCATGGCGACTAGGGAGGAGAGTTATTCGTGGGTGACTGCGTGGACAGATTGGGTTGGGTCATGAAGTTTGCATGCTGTCTGGCCACATCGAGGCCGAAAGAGACGAGATTCGTCCTCCAGCGGTCCTCATGGCCCGGAGGAGTGGGCGGTTGGGGCGGCTTGATGGGGAAGGCTCCGGAGCCCGTATTGCCGAGCGGCATGTAGAACGAGAGCAACCGATCCTTGGCGGCGATGCTGCCGACCTGCTGCTGGAACTGCTGGAACTGTGTGCCCTTTCCCTCGACGGCGAGCACGATCTCTCTCTTACGCACGTCCACCAGATAGGCCACGAAGACCCCGGAATCAGGCTCACGCCAGATGAGCTCCACATGGTCCACCAGTGGCTGCGGTGGAGTCGGCTGCGGCTCGCATTGGGACTGGGGCTCGTCTGCGGGGGGCGGGCCCAGCTGGCATTCAGTGGCCATCAGGAGCGGGGCTGCCGCCACCATCGTCCACATCATCTTCCTCATGGGTGCTCTCCTTTCGATGTTCGGACGGCTCACTGGAACAGCAGGACCTGCTCCACCCAGGGATTCCCCTGGCGCTTGCGCCAGGCCAGCCGCTCGTCACGCAGCACCCTGGCCGGTGGTTCTCCCGCCCGGATGCGGGCAAGCACCGGCTCGAAGAAGCGGGCCGCCTCGCTGTTGGGAATCTTCTCCGTGGTGGCCAGCACCCACCGCGCCCCCGCGTGGATGAAGGCGATGGGCAGCCCGAAAGACTCGTGCAGGGAGGGCGTCGTCCGCCCGGAATAGCATGCGGCCAGCAGCACGAGGGGACGGCCCTCCAGGTGTGTCTCCTGAAGGTCACGGGCCGTCAGCGTGAAGCGCCCCCCATCCTCCTTCGACAGGACGAGGAACGAGGCGTCGGAAACCCCGAGGTCGATCATCCCATGTGCGTGGATGGCGATCTCCGTGGCGTTCGCCATGGCCTCGAGAACCCGGGAGGGCGTCGCGGCGTAGCCGCGGAGGACCGTCGTGTCGCCCGGGGACTCCGGCTCGAACGGGGCCTCGATGCGCGGTAGGACCTGCCGGAGCTCCTCGGGCAACTCGATGTCCGTGACGACCAGTCGCCGCGTGGGCAGGGCCGAGGGACGGGTCGTGGTTGGACCCACCCGGTAGGCCCAGGCCACATCCGATGGCAGCAGGCCGGAGCGTCCCTGCACGGGAGGACGCGCCAGGACGTCCACGCTCTCGCAGGCACGCAGGGCCTCCACCATCCCGTCGGGCACGAGCCCACCGGCCCCGGCGAACGGCTGCTTGCGGCTCGCATCGTAGGCGCCGTGTGTCTTCCCCGCGGTGTCGCGGATGACGACCAGCGTGCGCTCGTCCTCCACCGTGACGCCCAGCACGCACCGGCCGGGCGGGGTCATTTCCAGCTCGGCGCTGAACAGCACCAGGGCCTGGTCGTATTCACCGTGCCGGCCCGCGTCGAAGAGGAGCGAGGTGTAGCTGTAGGCCCGGGCCTTGCGCCCGTTCACATCGGTTGCGGGTAGCCGCTCCGTCTCGGCGATCGCGCGCCGCAGCAGGGATTGACCGAGCGGGCGGTTGCGCTCGAGCTCGAACCGTCCCTCGACACTGGTGGCGAGTGCGCTCTCTCCGGGGTTGGAGGGGGAGGCGGTGCGAACTGCTTCCAGCGCCTTGCGCAGCGTGTCTTCATCCTCTGGACGGGGGCGCTGGCGTGCCAGGTCCGCCACGACGGCCGCCCGGGCCAACGTGGGCGTCCGTCCGCAGCGGGCCGCGATGTCGACCTCGTTCCGGGCGCCATCGAAGTCCAGGGCCGACTGGTGGGTCGCGGCCAGGAGGGTGTGGACGAAGTCCTGGTAGTCGCAGGCCGCCGGCTCCATGCGGGCGAGGAACTCCTCCAGGTAGGCGTGCGTCAGCAACAGCTTGTCCGTGTGGGCCGAGAGCTGCCCCAGGTCCTCGAACAGCAGCAGCTCCAGCGGCCAATCATGGCTGCGCAGGCCGCGTCGCAGTGCCCCCAGCGCGTGCTGGTGTGCCTCCTGCGGCCGGTGGAGGGTGTCATAGACAGTGGAGAGCAGGCGCTGCACCCGCCCACAGCGGTAGTCGAGCCGTGCCGTGTCGCCGCAGCGGCGCAGCGCTCCCAGCAGCCGCGCTTCCGCCGCGAGCGCCTCGCCCCGGGACAGCTCCGCCTCCGCCTGCTTGTCGTCCGCGAGCAGTGCGAACCAGGGGTCCTCCGTCGCCAGGGCCAGCCGGCGGTACTCGTCCAGGGAGGTGCCCGGCGCCGGACTGAAGAGCAGCGCGCCCAGCAGGAGGTCCTGCTCCGGAGAGCGGCGCAACCGCTCCAGGAAGCCGGGGAGCTCCGCTGGCGGCAGGGTGCCCAGCGCCAGTGACGCATAGGTCTCCGCGAGGGGCCGGCGCACAGTGAAGTCCCGGCCCGCGGTCCGCTGCACGTAGGCCTGGAGGTGCGTCCCGGAGTCGATGTCATCGAGCTGCCGCGCCACCGGGAGCAGGCCCAACACCCGCTCCCGCGAGGGCGAGGCACGGACGGCATCGTAGAGGTAGAGGCGAGCCAGGCCGGGGAGCTCGGACACCTGCGCGGGGGACAGGGGCGTGCCGTGCTCCACCATGGCTCGCCCGGCCTGGATGAGCGCCTCCCACGAGGCCTTGCGGCGCCGTACCTCCTCGCGCAACGCGGCCGCGGCGCGTGACGCCTCGCCGGACCAGCCCGGCTCGCCGAGCGCCACCACCTGCTCGAAGGACCCCGCGGCTTTCAAGAGCAGGCCGAGCTGTCGGTAGGCGAGCGCCTGGTTCCACAGCGCCTGCGCGTGCCGGGGCCTTGCCCGCAGTGAGCGCTCCAACAACGCGAGCGCCTCGTCCGGCCGGTCCTGGCCGAGTGCGATGACGGCCAGGTCGTTGTCCACCTCCGGCCCCGCGGGGGCCCGCGCGAGGTACTCCGCCGCCTGCTTCCACTCGCCGCGCACCAGCCACGCCGCGGCGATGCCACGGAAGTCCCGCTGGCGCTCCAGCGTCGCGAGTGCCTCCAGGGAGGGAGACCCATTCTCCGCCGCGCCTCCGGGGCCAGAGCGCGGCACGTCGTAGGTCCTGTGCCCATCCGCCCGCCCGTCGCTCACCCGGGCCTCGATGGAACGCGTGGGCGCCTCGGCGAGCCAGACCTCCGCGGGGACGCGAGGCGGCGCGATGCTCGTGTACACCAGGGCCAGCACGCAGGCCGCGAGCGCCGCCAGCCCCGTCCCCATCGCCACGAGACGCGCGCGCCCCCATCGCCGTGCGGGGAGCGCCTGCGACAGGCGCAGCACCTGGGTCCGTGGCTCCTCGTCCGCCAGGAGCCTCTCGGCCCGCAGCTCGAGCTGCACCGCTTCGCTCAGCGCGGCCTGGCAGGGCTCGCAGGAGAGCAGGTGCTCGCGGAATGCATCCGCCTCCGCGGGCTCCAACTCACCATCCACGAAGCGCTCGAGACGCTCACAGGCGTTGCTCATGAAGGATCCGCCTCCTGGACCGCGTCCTCCGGCTCCATTCCCGGAGAGAGGAGCCGCCGGAGCTTCTGGCGCGCCTGGTACAGCCAGGTGGCCACCGTGCCCATGGGAATGTTCAGCTGCCGCGCGATGGCCTGGTACTTGTAGCCCCGGGCATGGAGGACATAGGCCTCCCGGTGCCGCGCCTCGAGCTGGTCGATGGCGTGGTGGAAGTCCTCATCGGGCACCTGCTCCCACGACTCACGCGGCGTCCCCGCGAGTGATACCTCCTGCTCCTGCACCACCTTCAGCGCGGGCAACGCCCTCACCTCGGTGCGCCGCCGCCGGCAATGGTCGAGGAAGCGATGGGTGAGCGTGCTGCCCAGCCAGGCCTCGAGTGATTCCACTCCGCGAGCCTCCAGCTGCTCCAGGTTCTGGAGGGCGCGCACCAGCGTCTCCTGCACGAGATCCTCCGGATCCACGCTGCTCGTGCCACACAGCCTGCGGGCGATGCGCAGCAGACGGGCCCGGTGCTCGCGCACCAGCGCTTCTGCTCGGCGCTGCTTGGCGTTCGGGGGATGGCTCATACGAATCGGAGACGCCTCTTCTGCCCTGGCGTGCATCATCCAAGAAGACATGGCGAACCACGACTCTCTTCATGAGAAGGCGGGTTGGGTGGAGTTGTCCAGAGACACCGGGTCTCAGCGGGCCTCGGGGGAGCGATCGCAATCGAAGAGCAGGCGCATCTTCGAGCGACGAGACCACGCGGAGTCGACGGAGTCGCGCATGGCGACATCCACCTGCTGCTCGAAGGCCGCGTGGACCTGCTGCTCCCGCTGCTTCGGATCCGGCGGAAGGGAATCGGGCTCGGGCTGGAGCTTCATGTCTGCCTCGATGGATGCGGGTGGTGGGAAGCCGAGCCCCGACCTGGGCATGAGTCGGCCGTTCCCCTCAGGGCTTCGACGGACCTGGGGTCTACCGACTCAAGCTTTGGGGAGGTCCAGCGACCGGAGTGTTCATCCCCGGCTGCCCGAAAGACGGGGCAGCCCGAAATTCTTTTATGGGAATTCCTCCCTGCTTTTTCGCGCCACCTCCGCGGCGAAGAAAAAAAGAGGACAAAAAAGAATCCCGGCGTCCGGCGTCTTCCTGACAGCCGGTGGACAGCCACCGGACCGCAGGCCATCGGGGCCTGGCCTGGAACCGCTGAAGTGCTGTCCGCGCGAAGAGGCAAAGAATCATCGCAATGAAGAGCGTCATTGGAGTCACGCATTTTGTCGTCAGCGCGAACTCACTCACTGAGAGGATCATCGCAATGAAGAGCGCCATTGGAGTCGCCGCAATTCTTCTCGTCAGCGCGAGCCCACTCGCTGCAAGCGCAAGAGACGTGCGCATTACCTGGTCGGCAGCGCACCCATACGACAGCGGCGCCAACCCCGCGACGGCGGCCGGTCGCGTCGGCGGCATAGACGTCGGCATCGAGGTGCACGAAGGCAACAACGGGAGTCTCTGGTACCGCGTCGCCACGCCACAGGGATACCTCGAGCCTTCCCCCGGAGATTGGACGAGCTTTCTCAACTGGCGCTACTGGAGTTATCAATACGATAACGGCTATAAGCCGTCGGTCGCGGCGTACGGCGACAAGCTCATCGAGGTGCACGAGGACGGCTACGGAGGGCTCTGGTTTCACACGGGGACCTTCACCTTCATCAGCGGCGTAGGCGCCTCGGCGACCTTCGCGCCGAGTGGGAATCCGCTCACCTGGAACTACTACGACCACGGCTACAAGCCTTCCGTCGCGGTGTACGGCACCAACCTCATCGAGGTGCACGAGGACGGCAACGGAGGGCTCTGGTTCAAGCGGGGGACCTTCAACAGCGACGGGACGGTGACCTGGAGCCCCGCTCAGAAGTACGACAACGGCTTCCGGCCCTCGGTGGCGGTGCGCGACTACACGATCGTCGAAGTGCACGAGGACGGCAACGGAGGGCTCTGGCTCAAGCGCGGGAGCTTCAACAGCGACGGGACGGTGAGCTGGAGCCCCGCTCAGTGGTACGACAACGGCTACAAGCCTGCCGTGACGCTCTGTCCGTACACCGCGATCGTCGAGGCGCACGAGGACGGCAACGGAGGGCTCTGGTCCCACATGGGAAACGTCTACTGGTCATCGATCGGCTGGGAAACCATTGTCAAATACGACAACGGCTATTCGCCGTCCCTCGCGTGCTTCCCCACGCCGAACTACGGCTCCGAGCAGTTCGTGGGCGCTGACGGACCGACCCTCGGATTCGAGGTCCATCAAGCCGGCACGAGCCCGGGAGCGGAGTGGTACCGCGTGTTCAATCTGTGGAACTGGTACTGAGCATGCGGCCGGGAGATGGCTCGCCGACGGAGCGGGCAATCCGCCCGTTGCGCGAGAGCACGGGAGGACGTATCGGAACTCCTCCAGCCTGAGCGGAGGAGGGTCGGGATGTATCGCGCGGACACGGTCGTGAACCTCATCGAGCACGGTCACGAGGGAGCGCTCGCCGTCGGAGCGCCGGGGAGGCCCGGTCTCACCCATGGCGGCCTGCGGGAGCTTGCCCGGCGGACCGTCGCGGCGCTGAATGCCCTGGGCATCGGGCGGGGGGACCGGGTGGCCCTGGTGCTGCCCAACGGTCCGGAGATGGCGACGGCCTTCGTCACCATCGCCTGTGGCGCCACCACCGCGCCGCTCAACCCGGCCTACCGTGCGGAGGAGTTCGAGTTCTACCTCTCGGACCTGAACGCCCGGGCGCTCGTCATCCAGCAGGGCATGGAGAGCCCGGCCCGCGCCGTCGCCGCCGCGCGAGGCATTCCCATCATCGAGCTGGTGCCCGATGCGAGCGGCCCGGCCGGTGTCTTCACGTTGAAGCCGGAACGGCCACTCTCGGGGACACCGGCACGGGCGGGCTTCGCCGGGGCCGAGGACGTGGCGCTCGTGCTCCACACCTCCGGGACGACCTCGCGGCCGAAAATCGTGCCCCTGCGCCACGTCAACGTCACGGCGTCCGCCTATCACATCGGCCGCACGCTGGAGCTCGGGCGTGAGGATGTCTGCCTCAACATCATGCCGCTCTTCCACATTCACGGGCTCATCGCGGCGGTGCTGTCGAGCCTCGCGGCGGGAGGTGCCGTGGTGTGCACGCCGGGCTTCAACGCGCTCAAGTTCTTCTCCTGGTTCGAGGAGGTCCGGCCGAGCTGGTACACGGCGGTGCCCACCATGCACCAGGCCATCCTCGGCCGCGCCGAGCGCAACAGCGGCATCATCCAGTCCGGGCGGCTGCGCCTCATCCGCTCGTCCTCCGCGTCGCTGCCGCCGCAGGTGATGGAGGAGCTCGAGCGGGTGTTCCAGGTGCCGGTCATCGAGAGCTACGGCATGACCGAGGCGGCGCACCAGATGGCTTCGAACCCGCTGCCGCCGAGGCCGCGCTACACGGGCTGCGTGGGGCTCGCGGCGGGGCCGGAGGTTGGCATCATGGACGAGGCGGGCAACCTGCTGCCCGCGGGCTCGCTCGGGGAGATCGTCATCCGGGGCCGCAATGTCACGGCGGGCTACGAGAACAACCCCGAGGCCAACGCCAAGGCCTTCACCCACGGCTGGTTCCGCACGGGGGACCAGGGGACGCTCGACGAGGCCGGCTACCTGCGCATCACGGGCCGGCTCAAGGAGATCATCAATCGAGGGGGAGAGAAGCTCAGCCCGCTGGAGGTGGACACGGTGTTGATGGACCACCCGGCGGTGCAGCAGGTTGTCACCTTCGCGATGCCACACCCGAAGCTGGGCGAGGAGGTGGCCGCCGCCGTGGTGCTGCGCGAGGGGGCGAGCGCCACCGAGCGGGAGCTGCGGGACTTCGCGGCCACGCGCCTGGCGGACTTCAAGGTGCCGAGGAAGATCGTCTTCCTCACGGAGATTCCCAAGGGGGCGACGGGCAAGCTTCAGCGCATCGGGCTCGCGGAGCGCCTGGGGCTCACTGCATGAGGATCACCATCTTCGGAGCGGGAGCGATTGGCGGGTTCCTCGGCGTCCGGCTGGTGCAGGCGGGGGCCGAGGTCACCTTCATCGCTCGTGGGGCGCACCTCGCCGCGATGCGCGAGAAGGGCGTCACCCTGCGGAGTGAGGGCCAGAGCGTCACCGTCCACCCGCCGTGCACGGACAACCCGGCCGAGGCGGGGCCACAGGACTACGTCTTCGTCACGTTGAAGGCGCACTCGCTGCCAGCGGCGGCGGCGCAAATCGTCCCGCTCTTGGGTCCCGAAACGGCACTCGTCACCGGCATCAACGGCGTGCCCTACTGGTACTTCTACGGACTCGACGGTCCCTACCGCGACCGGCCGGTGGAGAGCGTGGACCCTGGCGGAAGGCTCTGGAAGACGTTGCATCCATCGCGAGCCATCGGCGCGGTGGTCTACCCGGCGGCCGAGGTGGTCGAGCCCGGGGTCATCGAGCACACCTATGGAGACCGCATCTCGCTGGGCGAGCCCGATGGGAGCAAGAGCCCGCGTATCGAGGCCCTGGCGAAGCAGCTGATCAAAGCGGGCCTGAAGGCGCCCATCCGGCCGCGCCTGCGCGATGAAATCTGGGTGAAGCTCTGGGGCAACCTCGCCTTCAATCCGCTCTCGGCGCTCACGGGGGCGACGTTGGAGCGGCTCGCGACACAGGCGGACCTCCAGGCGGTGGCGCGCGCGATGATGGTGGAGGCGCAGGCCGTCGCCGAGACCCTGGGCGTGCGCTTCCCGGTGGACATCGACAAGCGCATCCAGGGGGCGGCGGAGGTCGGCGCTCACAAGACCTCCATGCTGCAGGACCTGGAGCGAGGCCGGCCGATGGAGATCGACGCGCTGCTGGGCGCGGTGGTCGAGCTGGGCCAGCTCGTGGGCAAGCCGATGCCCACGTGCGAGCTGGTGCTGGCGCTGGTGCGCGAGCGCGCACGGCAGGCGGGGTGCTACCCGGCGCTGTCCTGAGCGTATGCCGAGGCGGGAAGGACCGAATGATGCCGCAATGGCTTCAAGCCGGATTGTGGGGCGGGCTCGCGGGGAGTTCCCTGTTCTCAGCCCCGGACACCGAGCCACCGGAAGGCCCGCCGCAGCTCCGTCGTGCCCCGCTCCAGGTAGCAGCGCCCGTGGGCGAGGACGATGCGCTCGGGTTGCCACGCCAGCATTCGCAGCAGGCAGGCGCGTGCCTCGTCCTTGCGGCCCAGGAACGTGAGCCGCATGTCCACGGGCGCCTTCCCATCCGGGTGCAGATTGCCGGCGAGCCGCGTCAGCCAGCGCAGCCCGGGGCGGAGGTGGTCCGCCTCGAAGTTCTCGATGAGGTCGGCGAGCACGAGGGTGCGGCTGGCCCGGTGCAGGAACACCACTTCATCCATGAAGCGGCTGCCGCGGAAGACGAGTTGCTCGAGCTCCGCCCCCCACTCTGGCGGGGGCACGTCGCCGAGCTCGGCGTCGAAGCTCACGGCGATGCCCTGGCTCGCGGCGCGCTCGCGCACGCCCGGCGAGGCCCAGGCCCGTGCCTCCGGGTACGCCGCCTTCCACGCGGCGATGTGGGCGTAGTGAATCTTGTTCGGCGAGACGAGATGGGCGACCCGGCCCAGGGCCTCCACGTGCCGCCGGAGTGCCTCGGAGGGGGCGGTGGGCGAGTGCAACCACAGGTCGCCGTTCGCCAGCCGGATGATCGTCATGCGCGTGGGGAAGGGGAGCTGCGTGCCAAGGAATGCCATCCGGATCACCGGACCGTCGACGAGCCATATGTTCTCGGCCAGGGGCTTGGGAACGTCGAGTGGCGTGTACTGGCGGATGGGACCTTCCCACTCCTCCTCGGAGAGGCCCGGGTTGGGACTGGTGCTGTCATTGGGCGCGGACATGGAGTGAGCCTGGACGGTAACAATGAAAAGCACCTTCGCGAGTGGAGCCCCGGAGAGAGTGTGCTGATGGTGACGGACCTGGTGCCCATCCACGAGGAGTGTCCGCACTGGAAGGACGCCGAGCGCTGCGCACTGTGAGCCCTGTCCCGGTTGCATACGAGGCTCGGACAGCCGGGCAAGACGTGCGATTCTCGCGCTCATGAAGAATCGCCCCACGTTCTCGCTCCTGTTGCTGCTGGCCCTGGTGTCCTGGGCCGGAGTGTCTCGTGCCGCCGAGGTGGTGGTGTGGCACGGCTACCGCGCTTCCGAGCGCGCCGCGCTGGAGAAGGTGGTGGCCGCTTACAACGCGTCTCAGGCCAGCTCCGGTGTGCAGGTGAAGCTGTTGGCCATTCCCTCGGATGCGTTCACGGACAAGATCTCCGCGACGCTTCCACGGGGATTGGGGCCGGACGTCTTCGTCTTCCCGCAGGACCGGCTCGGGGGCTGGGTGGAAGGGGGCGGGCTGCTCGAGCCGCTCGACTTCTTCCTGGAGCCGTCCGTGCGTGAGCGCTACGTGAAGGGGACGCTGGAGGCGATGACCTACCGGGGCTCGGTGTACGCGCTGCCGTTGAACTTCAAGGTCATCACGCTCATCTACAACAAGAAGCTGGTGGCGAAGCCGCCCCAGACCACGGGGGAGATGCTGGCCACGTGCAAGGCATTGAGGGCGGGCTCGGCGGACAAGGAGCGGGTGTGCCTCGCCTATCCCTACGCGGACTTCTACTACCACGCGGCGCTGATGCACGCCTTTGGGGGGCGAGTGTTCGACCCGGGCCCCAAGGTGCGCCTGGACGCGCCGGAGAACGTCAAATCCCTGGAGCTGTTGATGAGCTGGGCGAAACAGGAGGGTGTGCTGCCCGCCGAGCCGTCCACGGCGCTCGTCACGTCACTGTTCAACGAGGGCAAGGCGGCGATGGTCTTCTCCGGTCCCTGGTTCATCGGGGAGATCGCCCCGGGCATCGACTACGGCCTGGCGCTGCTGCCCACGGTGGACGAGGCGGGCGGCAAGCCCCTGAAGCCGTGGATGACGGTGGAGGGGGTGGCCATCTCCTCGCGCTCGAAGCTCAAGGAGGTGGCCTATGACTTCGTGCGCTACCTCACGGGCCCGGAGGGGGCGCGCGTCATGGCGTTGCAGGGGCGGCAGAACCCGGCGTTCGCCCAGGTGTACGAGGAGCCGGCGGTGGCCTCGGACGCGGTGCTGTCGGCGATCCGCAAGCAGGGCGAGGTGTCCCTGCCCATGCCGAACCTGGCGGAGATGACCATGGTCTGGTCTCCGGCGACCTCGGCGATGAACGCGACCCTGCACCGGCTCTCCACGCCCAAGGCTGCGTTGGAGCAGGCGCAGCGGGAGGTGCAGAAGGGCGTGGCCGGGCTGCGTCGTGGTGCGAAGGCTCCACCCGAGGCTCCGAAGAAGGCTCCCTGAGTAGGTGACTAGCGTCTACTTCACCGCGAAGAACAGGTCGTCCTGGTCGTTATAGCTGCCCGCCACGCAGGAGCCCGGTGAGCCGCCGTAGCGGAACACGCCACGCACGGCCTGCACCGCGCCGACCGGCAGGGTGTAGGTCGTGGAGAGCACTTGCTGCCCACCGGCGGAGGGAATGAGCGTGCTCAGGTACGTCCACGAGGGATTGCTGGCGTCCGCGGTGTAGTAGAGGTCCAGCGCGTCCGAGCTGCCGGAGCCCCAGGCCCACACCGTGGCCTCGATGCGCACCGTCTTGCCCGCGGCCAACGCCGTGCCGTCCACCGTGGACACCTTCAACCGGTCCAACGACTCATCCGCATGGAAGGAGCCACCCGTACCGTCCTGGCACGAGGAGTAGAGCGTGTTGGGGGCATGGGATTCGGGTCCCAGCGTGGCGCGGCCCACCAGGAGGCTCGCCGAGTCACACGAGGCCGAGCCCGCCGGCATGCAGCCCGGCGCCAGCCGCGCGGCGTCGTAGACGGCGGTGGCGGAGGGCGGTGGCGGGGGAGGGGGCGGCGCGTGGTTGTCGACGGTGACCTGCACCGGCGCCGAGTCCGTCACGTTGCCCGCGTAGTCACGCGCCCGGGCCACCAGCGTGTGGAGTCCATAGGTGTACATCCCGGTGTTCCAGGGGATGGGCTCGCCCGAGGCGGTCGGGGACGAGATGACGGAGCCATCCACGAGCAGCTCCACGGTCCGGACGAGCCGGTCATCCCGGGCATCCACGGTCACCGAGCGCATCCCCGACACCGTCGTACCTCCCGCCGGCGAGGTGATGGAGACCGTGGGAGGCGTGGTGTCCGGAAGGAGGGTGACCTCCAGCGGCGTGCTCAGCGCCTGGTTGCCCGCCACGTCTCGGGCCCGGGCCTGAAGCCTGTACGTGCCCGCGGCGTAGGTCCGGGTGTCCCAGATGAAGGTGTAGGGATGGGTGTTGTTCGAGGGGACGTAGACCGTGTTGCTGTTCAAGAGCAGTTCCACGGGCCCCATGCCCCGCGCGTCCGTCGCATCCACCGTCACCGTCACCACTCCGCCGACCGTCGCGTTCGCCTGCGGCGAGGTGATGGTGACCGCGGGCGGCGTCTTGTCCACGAAGACCTGCACCGGCGCGGATTCACCCATCTTGCCCACCACGTCGTACGCGCGCGCGAACAGCGTATGCGTTCCCTCGGAAACGCCACTGGTGCTCCAGAAGAAGTTGGCGAAGTTGGACGTGGTGGAATGGACGAGGGTTCCATCCACGTAGACCTCCAGCAGGGTGACCCCGGTGTCGTCGGAGCCCCGGGCCTGGATGGAGCCCAGGCTCCCCCACGTCTGGTCCGCGGTGGGCGTCAGGATGGAGGCGGTGGGCACCGCGATGTCGTTGAAGACCCGGACCTGCACCTTCGAGGAGGCCGTCACCTGGCCCGTGGTGTCGTAGGCCTTGGCCTGGAGCTCGTGGACTCCGTTGTAGGCGCTGAGCGTGCCCCACGCGTACTCGAAGGGGGCGCTCGTGTCCGTGCCGAGCGGCGTCTGGTCCACGAAAAACTCCACCTTCGCGACGCCCTGGTCGTCCGTGGCGTCCGCCTTGATGAGCACCGTGCCCTGGAGCTGGGCGTCGGCGATCGGCTCGGAGATCTGCACGGTGGGGGGCGGGTTCGGTGCAATCGCTCCGCTCACCGGGAACGCCAGATCGTCATAGTCGCTGTAGGCACCGATATCGCAGCGGTTCGTCGTGCCATTCCGGCAGAAGACTCCGCGAATGGCGTACAGCTCCGTTCCCAGGGTGGGCAGGGTGAACGTCGTGGAGAGCACCAGGCTCCTGTTGCTGGAAGTCGGGTAGAGCGTGGTGAGATAGGTCCACGATGGGGAGTCGGCGGTGCCCGTGACGTAGAGCTCCAGCTTGTCCACGGTCGAGTAGGTCCACGTCGTGGCCTCGATGCGCGCCTGCTTGCCCGCGGTCAGCGGAGTGCCGTCCAGCGAGGACACCTTCAATCCATCCAGCGACTCGTCGAAATGGAAGGTGCCCGTGGAACCGTCCACGCTGGGACTGCCCGCCAGGGTATTGGGAGCATTGGGCTCGGGGCCCAGGGGACCACGGCCCATCAGCAGGCCCTGGGAATCGCAGATGGGCCCGCTCACGGTGCAGCGAGGGGCCTTGCGCAGGGCGTCGTAGAGCACGCCGCCGGTCGAGACGCACACATTGAGCGGCGAGCAGGCCTGACCGCTCGAACAGGTGCCGCAGTTGAGCGTCCCCCCACAGCCATCGGAGAGGGTGCCGCAGTTCTTCCCCTGCGCCGCGCACGTGGTGGGCGTGCAGATGGGGTCGTCCGTGTAGAGCTCCGCCGATGAGCCACCTCCGCCCAGTCCGCCCATCACCAACATGCGATCACCGCTCAGCAGCGCCACCCCGTGGCTGCCCCGGGCCACGCGCAGTGGGCTGATCGTGGTCCAGGTTCCCGTGGCGGGGTTGTACCGCTCGACGCTCGAGGTGTAGTTGCTGCCGTAACCGCCCGAGATCAGCACCATGCCCGAGGACAGGAGCATGCCCGCCTGCTGCTGGCGCGCCATGTTCATCGAGCCGGTGGTGGTCCAGGTGTTGGTGGCCGGGTCGTAGAGCTCGGCGCTCGTGAAGTACAGCGGGCTCACCGGCGCGGCATTCGCTCCCCCCGCCACGAACACCCGTCCGTCCGCGAAGAGGAAGGCCTCGTGGTGCCGGCGCGTGGCGGCCGGGCTGCTGGCGGGGCTCCAGGTGTTGGTGGCCGGGTCGTAGAGCTCGGCGCTCGCGGGAACGCTACCGCCCACCACGAGCACCTTGCCGTTCTGCAGCCGCGTGGCCGAGTGCCCCGTGCGTGTGACGCTCATGGGCGCCGCGCTCGTCCAGACTCCCGTGGCGGGATCGAACAACTCACAGCTCTCCAGAAAGGCGTAGTTGGAGGCAGTTCCTCCGGTGACGAGGACGCGTCCATCCTGCAGCAGCGTGGCGGTATGACTGGCGCGCGCCTTGAGCAGGTTGCCAGCGGGGCTCCAGGTTCCGGTGGCCGGATCATAGCGCACGGCCTGATTCAGATACTGGGACTGGGTGCCGATTGATTCGATGCCCCCCATCACCAGCACCCGGCCGTCATTGAGTCGCACGGCTTTATGGTTCCGGCGGTAGGTGGGCATGCTCCCGGTGGGCGAGAAGGAACCCGTGGCCGGGTCGTAGAGCTCGGCGCTCGCCCCTCCTCCCTGCCCACCCACCACGAGCACCTTGCCGTTGGTGAGCACGGTGGCGGTGAAGTCGTCACGGGACGTCGACATGGAGCCGGTGTAGACGCTCAGGCGCGCTTCTTGTTGGCCTGGCTCCCCGTCGCTCTCCGTCCGTGGCTCTTCCAGCGTGCCGCATCCAGCACAGACCACGAGGAGCAACGCGAGCGCGTTGTTCCTCCACTTCGATGCAAGTCGATTCATGTTCCCCCTCGAGGGCATGGAGAGCCCGCCGACTGTCTACCGCACGGCCGACCCCATGTAGAGGGGGGGTATACACGCCGGGTCTGTCATTCCCCCCTACGGCTTGGGCGGTTGCAGCGCCTCGAACTCGGAGATCGCCGCCCGCTCCTCAGTGCCAACGCGACCAGCGTGAGCACTCCCAAGCTCCAGTCCGGAGCCGAGCCACAGCCACAACGGCCGGGTTCACCGAGCTGGGGCACGGGGCCAGGGATGCCGCGCATCTCCGAGGATCGCGCCACCCAGAGGTGACTGGTGACGGTGCGAGGTCTGTCATTCACCCAGACCTCCACGCGGAAGCGATCCTCACCGTGCTCGGGCGCGGTGACGTCCTGCTCCACCACGAAGTCATCCGACGTCACCGCCACGAGCGGCAATCGCACGCCGTTGTGGACGAAGCGCACCTGTTGCCCCTTCGCACCCGTAACACGGGCACTCAGCCGGGTTCCCTCCGCGAGCACGGTGTCCCCAGTGGGCGCCACGCTGCTCGTCAGCTCCACCATGGGGTCCTCCGGTCCCTGGAGCTTCACCACCGTGCGACCATCACGGATGCCGTCCAGCAGCGCCCGCACGCTCAACTCGCGCGCATACACGAGGGTGGTGGGATTGCCGATGGCGCTCTGGGTGAAGTCCAGGTCCACGCCGGCGCGGTGGTCATCGCTGCCTCCGAGCGCCGCGGCGTGTTGCCCCTGTGTGCACAGCCAATCCCAATAACCGAGCGCGCCCTCGGAGAAGAAGCGCCCCAGCTTCTCCCAGCCGCCATTGGCCACCTCGACACCGTCCACGCCGCCCGGGGGCACGGTGTGCTGCCACGCGCAGCCGATGCACATGTCGCCCACGTCGTAGGTGGGGTGGTTGATGGAGAAGAGGGCGCCCTGGCGGTGGAACTCATCCACGGCCTCCTTCAAGGAGACCCCCTCGCCCACGCGCGGAGGCACGTAGCGGGTGGCGCCGATGGCGTTCGCATGGCCCGCATAGGTGGTGTACTCGATGCCCGGCACCAGCAGCAGGTCGGGGAAGCGCGACTGGGCATCTCCGAGGAAGTCGAGCGTGGACGTGGTGTTGTGCTCGGTGAGCACGACGAAGTCGAGCCCCTGTCCACGCGCGTAGCGGGCGATCTCCTCCAGCGCGGGCCGGGCATCACCGCTCTCGCGCGAGTGGACGTGGAAGTCGCCCGCGTACCAACGGGCCTGCGAGGAGAGCGCGTCGGCGGGGTGGTAGGGCTGGCGCTCGGGCTGGGGCGCGAGCGTGGCCTGCGTGCGCAGAATCACCTCGATGCGGTAGCGCGCGGGCGTCTTGCGAATCTTCGCCTTGCCCACCGTCACCTTCCAGGTGCCCGCGGGCAGGGGGCCAGCGAGGTAGGAGCGCGAAGCCGCCCGCTCGCCCACGATGGCGGGCTCCTCGTTGCCACCGCCGTAGCCTCGGAAGCCGTTCGGGTCCTCCAGTCCCCAGTCGAGGATGTTCTCGCTGGCGAGGTCGTCATGGCGGACCTCCAGCTCCACCGTGCCGGGAGGGACCTCGAAGGGGACGTCGAAGAAGCTGCCCTCGGTGGGCACTTCCCCCTCCAACACCAGCGGTCCGGCGGCGGCGGCGGAAGTACAGACGAGGAGACAGAGCAGGAACGGGCAGAAGACGAAGGGGGAACGCACGGGCCCCGGAGCCTACCCGATGCCCGGCGTCCGGCGCGTTCCACCCGGCTCGGCCTCGGAGAGCAGCTCACCGAGGAAGTCCACCTGGAGCCCTCCATACTCCGAGCGCCCCAGCTCCAGGCGCCACCCGTGCAGCACCGTCACCTTCCAGGCGATGTTGAGCCCGAGGCCGTTGCCTCCCGGCCCTCGCGTGCGCGCGGCGTTGCCCCGGACGCGCCGCTCGACGATGCGCGACAGCTCGTTCTCGGGAATGCCGGGCCCGTCGTCGAGCACTCGCAGGCGGAACGTGCTCCCCGGCTGGCGCTCGAGCACGACGGCCACATGCCCTCCGCGCGCGTTGTAGCGCACGGCGTTGTAGATGACGTTGCTCACCGCCTGCTCGATGAGGATGTCGTCCCCGAGCACCCTCACCGGCTCCTCCGGCACGGCGTATTCGAGCGCCACGTCCTGCTGGCGCGCGATGGGGCGGTGGCGGCTCATGCACCGCTCCACCAGGGCGTTGAGGTCCACCGGAGCGCGCTGCACGGCCGGCTCGCCCGCCTCCAGCCGGGCCGCGGCGCCCAGGTTGTGGATGAGCGCCGCCATGTAATGCGCCTCCTGGCTGGCCGCCGCGACGACCGACGCCTCCACTGGCTCGCCCCGGGCCGCGCGTTGTTGCAGCTCGGCCAGGTGTCCCTGGAGCACCGTCAGGGGGATCATCACGTCGTGCGTGGTGTTCTCCAGGAACGAGCGCAGCGTCTGCTCCCGCTGCTCCTTGAGATCCATCTGTGCGCGCACCTCGCGCCCGGCCTCGTCGAAGGCACGCGCCAGCTCGGTGACTTCATCGTTCCCCTGGAGGGTGATGTGCCCCTGGTATGCGCTGCTCACGGAGGTGCGCACCTCGCGGGTGAGCTGGCGCAGGCGGCGCACCACGGGCCCCACCGTGAGCAGCACGCCCGCCAGGGCGATCAACGAGGGGAACACCAGCATGTCGGGAGGGGGAGTCGGAGACCGCCGTCCTCGCGGGCCCGGTCCCCATTGCCGGGCGAGCACGAAGGCGCACGGGCCGGAGGCCCAGGGCATCCGCACCACCAGCTCCCTCATGCCCCGGTCGTCGAGCCCGGGGGACCGGCCGGCCGTCTCCCGTCCCTTGCGCATGGCCGTCGCGAGCTTCTGGTGCAACGGGGGCGCGGCGGGGTTTCGGGCCACGAGCTCCGTGTCGTAGGCGAACAGCACCGTTCCTCCGGGGGGTGGAGGAGGGCCGCCCGGCTCCTTCCTTCCAAACCAGTTCCGAGAGGGTGGCGGTGGCGGAGGGCCATTGGGCCCACCCGGTGGGGGACCGCGAGGTCCAAAGGACTGCTCATGGCTCCAGGTACTGGGAGAAGCCTCGCAGCGCTCACGCCCGCCCTGGAGCATCTGCGTGAGAGCGTACTCGGCGAGTATCGACTCGCGCTCGCTCGTCTCGAAGGTCCAATGGAGCCACGCCAGCCCCAGCGCGATGGCGAGCGCCACCGCCGCGGTCGTGAGCGCCAGCCGCATGCGCAGCTTCATGAGCCCTCTCCGTCCCCGAGCCGGTAGCCGATGCCCCACACCGTCTCGATGTGCTTGCCGGGGCCGAGCTTGCGGCGCAGCCGCGACACGTGCACGTCCAGCGTCCGCTCGGTGCCCTCGCGCTCGGGGTCCAACACGTTCTCCACCAGCCACTGGCGCGTCACCGCGGCTCCCGGCCGGCGGGCGAGCGCGGCCAGCAGCTCGAACTCCACGCGCGTGAGCTCCACCGGCTTGCCTTGGACGCGCACCTCGTGGCTCTCGAGGTCCACGGACAACCCACCGAGCTCCACGGCGTTCTGCCGCTGCATCACGGGCCGGCGCAGGCGCGCGCGGACGCGCTCCACCAGCTCCTCGGGCCAGAAGGGCTTGGTCATGTAGTCGTCGGCCCCCAGCTTGAGCGCCCGCACCTTGTCCGCGGTGTCATTGCGCGCGCTGAGGATGAGCACCGGCACGTCCGAGCCCTCGCGGAGCTGCCGGAGGATGTCCATGCCGTAGGTGCCGGGCAGCATCAGGTCCAGGATGACGAGCCGGTAGGCCGCCGCCTCGCCGGGTTGCAGGGGACGTCCCTCGGACCACCACGTGGCCTCGAAGCCCGCCCGTCCCAGGAAGTCCGTGATTTGTGCTCCGAGCTGATGGTCGTCCTCGATGAGCAGGATGCGCTCACCCATGGGGCTGTCCTCCCTCATCCGCGTCCTACAGGAACTGTCGTAAGAAATTCTGAAGACGTGGCCCCACACACGGAGCGCGAGAGCGCATGCGCTCGGCTCCCCGCCCCCTCTCCGAGGCGCAACCCCTCCTCCACGAGAGGTTTCCGGGCGAGCAGGCAACCATCGGGAGCGGCTCCAAGGTGTCACTCCGGGTGCGTCGGCACTCAACCATGCACATCACCACGCGGTGTGTCAGGAGGTGGTTTGGCGTGAGTGCGAGCACGAGACGCCGGGGACTGGGACGGTGGGTACAGGGGGCCCGCGGTTTCATCATTATATCGAGCCTGGTGGGGAGCCTGGGGGTGCTCTCGGGCTGCAAGCCGGGAGCGCCGGAGGCGGCCCAACCGCAGGAGCAGGCCCCGGTGACGCTCGGGCCGGAGGACGTGGTGCGGGTGGAGCCCCGCGAGCTGCAGGAGGGGCCCGTCCTCTCCGGCACGCTCCAGGCCCGGCGCGCCGCCACCATGCGCTCCGAGGCGCAGGGCGCCGTGCTGGAGATGGCCGTCGAGCAGGGCCAGGAGGTGAAGAAGGGCCAGCTCCTCGCGCGCATCCAGGACCTCTCGCAGCAGGACCAGCTCCTCGCGGCGACCACGGCGGTGCGGGTGGGGCGTGACGCCCTGCGGGTGGCCCGGGCCGAGGAGGCGCGCAACCGCAAGCTGGCCGAGGCGGGCGTCATCACCCGGCGCGACTTCGAGCGGGCGGAGCTGGCGCGCGTGCAGGCCGAGTCGCAGCTCGCCGAGGCGAATGCCCGGCTGGCGCTCGCGCGTCAGCAGGTGGGCCGCACCCGCATCCTCGCCCCCTTCAATGGAATCGTGAGCGAGCGTCACGCCAGCGCGGGAGACGTCGTCCAGCCGGGCACGCCGCTCTACACCGTCATCGACCCCACCAGCATGCGGCTGGAGGCCTCGGTGCCGGCCGCCCAGCTGAACACGTTGAAGCCCGGCACGCGGGTGGATTTCACCGTCGGCGGCTATGGCGACCGCACCTTCGCGGGCCGCATCGAGCGCATCAACCCGGCGGTGGATCCAGCCACCGGCCAGGTGCGCCTCTACGTCACCCTGCCCAACACGGAGCAGGCGCTGCTCACCGGGCTCTTCGCCGAGGGGCGGGTGGCGTCGCTCCAACGCGAGGCGCCCGCCGTGCCCGTCTCCGTGGTGGACACTCGCGCCGAGCCGCCCACGGTGCTGCTCGTGAAGGAGGGCCGGGTGGCGCGCGTGCCGGTGACGCTGGGCATGACGGACCAGATGGCGCGGCTGGTGGAGCTGCGCTCCGGCGTGGAGTCCGGTGACGTGGTGCTGCGTGGCTCGGCGCGGGAGCTGGCCGAGGGCACGCCCGTGCAGGTGCGGCTGCCCAGGGAGCAGCCCCGGGAGCCCGAGCAGGGCGTGGGCGGTGGTGGGCCTCCCCCGGCCGAGTCCGTGTCCCCGCCGCGCTGAGCCTCGCGCCCACTCTCATTAGAGGGAGAGCCTTCGTGTTCATCTCCGACTTCGCCATCAAGAAACCCATCGTCACCATCACCGCCATGCTGGCCCTGGTGGTGTTCGGCGTGGTCGCGCTCGTGGCGCTGCAGACGGACGAGTTCCCGGACGTCGATCAGCCCATCGTCGGCGTCACCATCGTCTACCCGGGCGCATCGCCAGACGTCGTGGAGCGCGAGGTGGTGGAGCCCATCGAGGACGCCATCTTCAGCATCAGCGGCGTGGACGCGCGGCGCTCCACCTCCAGCGCCACGGATGGCCTCGCGCAGTTCACCATCTTCTTCGACTACGAAAAGGACATCCAACAGGCGTCGCAGGACATCCGGGACGCCATCTCGAGCAAGCGCGCGGATCTGCCGCTGGAGATGGAGGAGCCCATCCTCACGCGTTTCGATCCGGCGGACATGCCCATCGTCTCGCTGGCGCTCACCTCGGACACGGTGCCGGCCACGGCGCTCTCCCGGCTGGCGGATCCGGGCATCGTGGGCGAGCTGCGTGCCATCCCCGGTGTGGCGCAGGCCTCGGTGGTGGGTGGCATCGAGCGGGAGATGACGGTGTTCGTCCGTCCGCGGGCGCTACAGGCCGCGGGGCTGAGCATCGGGCAGGTGGTGCAGGCGCTGCAGGAGCAGAACCTCGCCGCGCCGGTGGGGCGGCTGGACGCGAAGCTGGATGAGACCACCATCCGCCTCAAGGGCCGGCTGGAGACGCCCGAGGACTTCGCGCGCGTCGTCGTCGCCGAGCGCAACGGCCAGCCCATCCGGCTCGGCCAGGTGGCCCAGGTGGTGGATGGCACCGAGGACCCGCGCACCCTGGCCCTCTACGACAGCCGCGAGGCGGTGGGCCTCGAGGTCATCAAGGCCCAGGGTTACAGCACCACGCAGGTGGCCGACGCCATCCGCGAGCGCATCGCCGCCATCCAGCCCAAGCTGCCCCAGGGCGTGAAGCTGGAGATCGTCCGTGACGCGGGCGTCCGGGTGGACGAGGCGGTGTTCAACGTGCAGTCCGCCCTCCTGGAGGGCGCGCTGCTCACCGTGCTGGTGGTGTTCCTCTTCCTCAACTCGTGGCGCTCGACGGTGATTACCGGTCTGGCGCTGCCGGTGAGCGTGCTGGCCTCGTTCATCAGCGTGTGGGCGTTCGGCTTCACGCTCAACACCATGTCGCTGCTGGGCCTCACGCTGGCCATCGGTATCCTCATCGACGACGCCATCGTGGTGCGCGAGAATATCGTCCGCCACATCGAGATGGGGAAGGACCACTACACGGCCTCGCGCGACGGCACGAGCGAGATTGGGCTCGCGGTGGCGGCGACGACGTTCTCCATCGTGGCGGTGTTCGTCCCGGTGGCCTTCATGTACGGGGTGGCCGGGCAGTGGTTCAAGCCGTTCGCCCTCACCATCGCCTGCTCGGTGCTGGTGTCCCTGTTCGTGAGCTTCTCGTTGGACCCGATGCTGTCGGCGTACTGGCCGGACCCGGCGGTGGAGAAGGGGGCGCGCAGGGGTCCCATCTCGCGGGTGCTGGCGCGCTTCAACCATTGGTTCGACCGGCAGGCGGACCGCTACAAGGGCGTCATCGCCTGGGCGCTGGACCACCGGCTGGCCATGGTGTTGTTGGCGGTGGGCTCGCTGGTGGGCGCGTTGGTGTTGCAGGGCACCGTGGGCGGAGCGGGCTTCGTCCCGGTGAGCGACCGCGCGGAGATCGAGATGTTGGTGGAGACGCCCGCGGGCTCCAACCTGGAGTACACGCGGCGCAAGGTGGATGAGGTGACCCGCATCGCGCGCAACCACCCGGAGGTGGCGTACACCTTCACCACCATCGGCACGGCGCTGCCGTTGCGCTCGCCGGGCGTGGACCAGGCGCTGGTGTACGTGCGCCTCAAGCCCAAGAACGAGCGCGAGGTGAGCCAGGAAGCGCTGGGCGCCAGCCTCCGTCAGGAGCTGTCGCGCGTGGCCGGGGCGCGGGTGTCCGTCTTCACCAGCGGCTTCGGCGGGGCCTTCAAGCAGATTCAGTTGGAGCTGCGCGGGCCGGACGCGCGGGAGCTGACGCGGCTGGCCGAGCAGGTGCGCCGCGAGGTGGAGAAGGTCCCGGGCGCGGTGGACGTGGGCCTGTCCACGCGCGGGGAGAAGCCCGAGGTGGAGGTGGAGGTGGACCGGGGCGTGGCGGGCCGGCTGAACGTGACGGTGGCCCAGGTGGCGCAGTCGCTGCGCGCGGCCTTCGCGGGCGTGGACTCGGGTGACTGGGTGGACCCCTCGGGCGAGACGCGGGACGTGATGGTGCGGCTCGTCCCCGAGGCCCGGACGCGCCCGAGCGACCTGGAGCAGCTCCCGCTGGTGGCGGGCATGACCGCGGGCGGCACTCCGGCGCTGGTGCCCCTGGGCCAGGTGGCGCGCATCCGCGAGACGGTGGGGCCCGCGCAGATCAACCACCTCAACCGCGAGAAGGTCATCAACGTCCAGGCCAACGTGCAGGGGCGCTCGCTGTCGGAGGTGATGACGGACATCCAGGCGCAGGTGGCCAAGGTGCGGCTGCCGCCGGGCTACGAGCTGGGCGTGGGCGGCGAGGCGGCCGACCAGGCCGAGGTGTTCAGCCGCGTCTTCCTCGCGCTCGCGGTGGCGGTGCTGCTGATGTACCTCATCCTGGTCATCCAGTTCGGCTCGTTCCTGGACCCGCTGGCCATCCTCCTGTCGCTGCCGCTGTCCCTCATCGGCGTGGTGCTGGCGCTGCTGCTGGCCGGGGACACGCTCAACATCATGAGCCTCATCGGCGTCATCCTGCTGATGGGCATCGTGGCCAAGAACGCCATCCTGCTCATCGACTTCGCCAAGTGGGCGCACATGCGGGGCAAGCCCATGCGGGAGGCGCTCATCGAGGCGGGACGCATCCGCCTGCGGCCCATCATGATGACGACGCTGGCCCTCATCGCCGGCATGGTGCCGGTGGCGCTGGGGCATGGCGAGGGCGGTGACTTCCGGGCGCCCCTGGGCCGGGCCGTCATCGGAGGTGTCATCACCTCGACATTGCTGACACTGCTTGTGATTCCTACTGTGTATGAGATCCTCCATGACTGGCGGACGTGGGCGCTGGGCAAGCTGAAGCGCAAGACGGGCCACCGTGAGCGCGAGCCGATTCACGGGCCCCCCCAGGCGCGTCCGGGAACGTGAGGGGGGAACGAGCTGGGAGGGAAGGCGAGCAATGGAGGTGACTGCCCACGAACGTCTGTGCCGGAACCTGCGAAGGACCGCACGGCTTCAGGGCGGCATCGTCCTGCTGGTGGGGCTGGTGGTGCTCGTCGCGTGGTTGCTGGACATCCCCTCGCTCAAGGGGCTGCGGCCGGGCCTGCCGACGATGAAGGTCAACACGGCCCTGTGCTTCATGTTCTCCGGGAGCGCGCTGGTGCTGGTGGGCTTCTCCCGCTCCAGCGCCTTCAAGCGGTGGGCGGTGCGGGTCGGCGCGGGGCTCGTCATCCTCATCTCGGGGGCGACGTTCGCCCAGTACGTCTTCGAGGTGGACCTTGGCATCGACCAGCTTCTCGTGAGCGACCCCATCCTCGGCGTGGAGCTCGGCCATCCGGGGCGCATGGCTCCCAATACCGCCGTCTGCTTCTTCCTCATCGGCATTTCGCTCCTCAGCATCGAGCTGAAGACGCGGGTGGTCGGCTGGCCCTCGCAGTACCTCGCCGCGCTCGCGGGCGTCATCTCGCTGGTGTGCTTCGTGGGCTATGTCTACGGGCTGCGGGAGTTCACCGGCATCAGCCGCTACGCGCAGATGGCGGTGCACACCACGGTGTGTTTCCTGCTGCTGTCCATGGGGGTCTTCTTCGCCCGTCCGGACCGCGGCTTCATGAAGGTCGTCACCCACTCGGGCCTGGGCGGGGTGCTGTCACGCTGGTTGCTGCCGCCCGCGTTCATCCTCCCCATCCTCCTGGCCGGGCTGGTGCTCGCGGGCTACCGGGAGGACGCCTACTCACTGCCTTTCGCCGTGGCGCTCATCGCCACGGTGAACGTCCTCACCTTCGCCGGGCTGGTATGGGGGGCCGCGTTCTCGCTGGACCGGGAGGAGGCCCGGCGCCTGCGTACCGAGGAGGAGCGGATCCGCCTCGTGGAACGGGAGCAGGCCGCGCGTGCCGAGGCCGAGGCCCAGCAGCGTGAGCGTGCCCGGGCCGAGGCCGCCGAGCGGGAAGCGCGCAACGCGGTCCGCACCCGCGAGGAGGTGCTGGCCGTGGTGAGCCATGACCTGAAGAACCCCCTGGGCAGCATCTCCCTGACGGTCCAGCTCCTGCGCCGGCTCATCCCCGAGGGCGAGGTGGGTGAGCGGATGCGCAACCACACGGGGACCATCGAGCGCTCGGTGCAGCGGATGGACCGGCTCATCCGGGACCTGCTGGACATGGCCAGCCTCGAGGCGGGCCGGCTGAAGCTGGACCTCGGGCAGTACGCGGTGGACGACCTGGTGCGCGAAGGCCTGGTGCTGCTCGAGCCGCTGGCCATCCAGAAGCGGATCGAATTGCGGACGTGGCTGCCCCGGGAGCGTTGCCGGGTGAGCTGCGATCGGGACCGCCTCTTCCAGGTGCTGTCCAACCTGGTGGGCAATGCCCTCAAGTTCACTCCTGAGGGCGGGCGGGTGACGGTGGAGGTGGAGTGCGGGGAGGAGTTCGTGCGCTTCTGCGTACGCGACACCGGCCCGGGCATCTCCGCCGAGGCCCTGCCCCACCTCTTCCAGCCTTTCTGGCAGGCGGAGGGGACGGGGAAGAAGGGCACGGGGCTCGGTCTCTTCATCACGCGGGGCCTCGTCCAGGCCCATGGCGGCTCGGTGGGGGTGGAGAGCGAGGAGGGGCAGGGGAGCACCTTCTCCTTCACGTTGCCCCGGGCATCCCACTCCGCCGAGCGGGAGCGGACCCCCGAGCCTCCCGTGCACTGAGCGGGCGGGCAGGCATCCGCTATCGAACACTCCGTGCGCGTGTGCCACACTGGCGCCCCGCCCTCCGAGGAGAGGGAGGGCGGAGCCATTTCGGGGGTACTTTCCATGACGGATGAGCGTTGGACGAACGAGTTCCTGGATGCCATGCGCGAGCAGTGTGACCCGCCAGCCGACGAGGCGGTGCGGAGCCTCTTCGCGCAGGGGATGGTGGGCTCGGCCAACGAGCTGATGAAGCAACTGGTGGCCCAGGAGACGGTGACGGCGGAGCAGCTGCCGGTGCCGTTGCGCGGCTACTTCGAGCAGAGCGCGAAGCTGCCCTCGTGGGCGGACAAGGATCTCATCCGCGAGGGGCAGGCGGTGTTCAGCCGCTGCGGCCCGTTGTCGGTGGTGGCGCTGGTGTGCGCGAGCCTGCCCACCTGCTACGCGGGAGCCGAGGGCGTACAGGTGCTGCACATGACGGCGCGCCTGCAGACGGACACCCAGCGGCGCATCGTGGAGACGGCGCAGATGGTGGTGGACGTGATGAGCCCTGGGGGGCTCGAGCACGACGGGTGGGGCATCCGGGACGCGCAGAAGGTGCGGCTGATGCACGCGGCGGTGCGCCACCTCATCCTCCAGAGTGGCCGGTGGAAGGCCGAGTGGGGCCAGCCCATCAACCAGGAGGACATGGCGGGCACGCTGGTGACGTTCTCGGTGGTGACGATCCGCGCGCTGGTGAAGCTGGGCTACACGCTCTCCGCGCGCGAGGCGCAGGCCTACTACCACGCGTGGCGGGTGGTGGGTTACGTCATGGGCGTGGACGAGCGCCTGCTGCCGGAGTCGTTCGAGGACGGCGAGCGCCTTACGGACATCATCCTGGGGCGCGTGTTGCACGCGTGCCCCGAGGGCCAGGTGATGACGAAGGCGCTCATCGAGCTGCTGGAGCACATCATCCCGGGCAACCTCTTCGACGGGTTGAGCAGCACGCTCATCCGCTACCTGGTGGGGGACAAGACGGCGGAGCTGATCGCCGTGCCGCCGTCGGACTGGACGCGGGCGCTGGTGAAACCGCTGAAGCTGCTGGGGTGGGTGATGGACGAGGGCGACGAGCAGAACATCGTGGCGGAGAAGCTGAGCGAGCTGTTCGGGCGCAAGCTGCTGGAGGGGATCGTCTGGGTGGGACGAGGAGGAGAGCGTCCGCCGTTCCGCATCCCCGACACGCTGCGGGAGACGTGGAAGGTGCGAAGCCGGGAGCAGCAGCTCTAGTGGGTTCCGCATGCTCCCTCTCCCTCTGGGAGCTGAGCATTAGTCACATTTTCAGGCCCAGCTCCTGGAGACGCTGGAGGTCATCGGCGATGATGGCCAGGGTTTTGAGACCACGGCCGATGGTGATTGAGCCG